>NZ_AUCT01000019.1 GCF_000429905.1 Desulfatibacillum aliphaticivorans DSM 15576
CCTTTTCAGAAAAGGCAGCAGCACAAACAAAAACATTAGCCCGACCGTGTCATATCCCCGTTTTTTGACAATGCCGCTGCGTCTCAGGAGCGACCGGAATTTCAGTTCCCTGAATGCTGAATTGATTTCAGAATCCATGGAAATGCTGGTGTTTTGAATTTGTTTTTGCATTGAGAGGGAAAATGTTTTACTTGTATTCATAGCGGCTCTTTCTTGTGTGTTATTAGGTGTTTGGCGATGTCTAATATTACACAATTAAGGCCGCTTTTCAAGTATTTTTTATATTATTTCAAATGGTTATATCTGTCCCCCTCCCATATTTCTTGTGCGAAACTTGAGTTAACTTTCCGGTTGAAGCCTTTTTTTTGACTTGTTTTGGGTTGTCAAAAATTTAAGTTATAGGGGACGTTTGTTACTTCTATTCTAGTATTATAGGGGACGTCCGTTACTTCGAAACTATAAGATCTTGGGGACGTCCCCTTCTTCATACTTGTTCCTTCGCTATATAACATCCCTGATTATTCCACTAACGATGAACTTTGCGTGGGAAGCCGGACTCAACCACCCTATGTGTAACAATTTTTGGGGCTATCCGGCGGTTAGCGGGTACGCCCCCCCCAGCCGGCCTTGATGACCGCGCCGTCGTGGAGGACCTGAATCACATGGGTTTCGTCAAGATGGCGGAGGTATTCCACAATCACCTCCCGGTTTTTTTCCGTTTCCAACTCATGCTTGCCGATGGGCGTGAGATACCGGACCAGATCGTCTATATGCACCCTGCCGCTGTGATTCTGAATGTAGGACAAGGCCTTTTTCTTGATGTACCAGGGTGCAGAAGCCCGAAACACGGCCAGCAGGACCGCGAAAAAGGCGAAGGGCAGCACCACCACCCCTATATAGGTATTGACCTTCCAGGCGAAAAAATCGATCAAAACCAGGAGAATGGCTGTGGAGGCCAACACCCTGGTCGGTTCAGGCGTTTGAAAAGATTGCACTATTATCCACCCTGCGTTTTAAAAATATTATTCAACTTTCGGAATCAAAAGTTGTGTTTTAAAATCAAGCAACTACGTACGGGTTTCAGGCCATTCTATATACCAGAGCCCAAGAGTCTTCGTCCCTTCCCCCCTGGCGGGGGAAGGACAGGATGGGGGGGCTATTTGGAATGACGTGCAACATCACCCCCACCCCAACCCTCCCCCGTCAAGGGGGAGGGAGTATGTTGGAGGCGGCTCCGGCGAATTATTTGCTCTTCACCGTCAATTATCATCGTCTCAATATGCGAGAGTAACTTCCCCCCAAAGTTGAAAACCTTACTCATCATGCTCGGAAAAATACTCGGCCTCGTAGACCTCTACCTTGGTTTCCGGGTCCTGCCAGCAATTGGGGGACATTCCTCCTTTTCTGCAAAGCTGAATCAGAAAATTCTGGGGATTGGACAGCTGATCCCACACCTGGGGCAAAAAGGTGGAGCGCCGCCCTCCGCGGCTTAAAATCACCCCATGCACGCCGGGCTTCAACTTGGACAAAAGATCCTTGCCGTCCGTAAACTCGATTTCCTCGGGCACGGTGAGGACGCTCACCTCCACGTCAATGTCGTCTAGCTCCCTGGCTGACAGGGGAGGAAAGCGGGGGTCCCGGAACGCGGCGTTATAGGCGTTGGATTCCACGCCGTCCACCAGGGATTGCACGGGCTCGATGGTGCCGATGCAGCCCCGCAACTGCCCGTCTTTGTGGATCGTCACAAAGCACCCCCGGTTTTCCAGGAGCAGCTTGGACGGATGCTCGGGCCTTTGGACCTCGGCGTCGGTCAGCCTGGAAGCCATGACGCTGCGGGCGAGTTTCAATAAATCGGATTTATCCTGGTCGGAAGTATAGGAAGGCATTTTGCGTTCTCCTTTGAATTCTTTGACGGCTTCCGTAAATGCAATGGCTGCGTAGCCAACCACTTTGTCCTTGGATCCGGCGGTGTCCCCGGAGTTCCGGTAGTCCAGCAAGGTTCCGGTCCAGCCCAGACTATCGGCGACCTTCATAACCGCGACCGTGGGAACCCAGCCGCAGGCCTTGCAATTTTTCATGGCCTCGTAATCCAGATTGGGGATGGCCTGGCAGCAGATGTTATCCAGGTTTTGCGCTGTTTCATAGGGATAGTAATGGGAAAGGTCCGTGCTGGCAATAAGAAAAAATCCCCTTTGAACCAAAGGCTCAAGGGCTTCGGCCAATTTGTCGGGATTGACCCCGCCGCCCAGCAAGATGGGGATGAACTCAAAATCGCCGAGAACGACCTGTAAAAAAGGCAGTTGCACTTCGATGGAATGCTCCTGGGCGTGGGCCTGGTCCAGGCGGACGAACCCGGGCGATTCCGCCAGGCGCCTGGCTTCGGGCGCCAAAGGAACCAGGCCGAGGGGAGTCCTGTATGCGGACACGTTGGGAATGGACGCCCCGCGGTATCTTGCGCGATGGCTGGCGCCAATGATTATGACCTTGCGGACGTCCCTGGGCATTTTTTCATAGGAGGCGGCGGCCACGACGCCCGAGTACACGTACCCGGCGTGAGGCGCCACCAGAGCGCGAACCCGGCCTTTAACCGGGGTTTGCTTCGCCTCCCGCAAAAACTCTTTAATCTGCCTTTTCAGGGCGCTGGGATTGGCGGTGTAAAACGATCCCGCCACCGCCGGTTCTCTTACGTTTTCCATCTGCTCCATGGCAAGGCCATTGGATGCGAATGACAAGGCCAAAAGCGCCGCCAGAAAAACCGCAACGCATGCAGGGATGCGGCCCCAATCCATTATGCTGTCTGTTTTAAAAACCATATACAATCCCTTGGTCAGGCGCTCCGGCGGTCGCCATACGCCGGGGACAAGCCTGCTTTTGGTTTGTTGGGAGTATTCGTCACTTCCTTTCAGTCCCAAACGCCCTGAATGGGGGCGCCGCAAAAAGGGCAGCACCCGTTTTCCACGCCATCGTACTCCAGGTAATAGCCCCGTCTTTTAACCACGGTTTTGCGGCATGACGGACATTGCACCGGGTTGTTCACTCCGGGAATGTTTCCCAGATACACGTGCTTCAGCCCTTCTTTTTCGGCTGCTTCACCCGCCTGCTTCATAAAGGCCACCGGAGTAGCCGCAAGGTGAACCAGCCTGTAATTGGGATGAAACCGGGACAGTTGAAACGGCGCTTCCGGCCCAAGGTTCTCCGCAACCCAACCGGCGACCCGCCTGATGACGTCAAGGTTATCCGTGTAAGTAGGCACCACCAAATGAATGACTTCCACCCAGACTCCATTGTCCTTGTAAATCTTGATCGCTTCCTGGACCGGGGCCAGGTGTCCGCCGTTCAATTCCATGTATATTTTGTCGGACAATGACTTGAGGTTCAGGGCCGCGCCGTCAATATACTTGCTCAGGCGGCGTGCGGGCTCAGGGCGGATGTATGCGTTGGAAACCAGGATGTTCTTGACTCCCTGCTCCCTGGCCGCCTTGGCCGTGTCCAGCATGTATTCGTAATAGGTGGTGGCTTCCGTATACGTATAGGCGATGCTTTTGCATCCGTACTGTTTTGCATGAGCGACAATGGTTTCCGGCGGCTTGTAATAGTTCCTGGTCTTGTCCGGCGTGGTTTGGGAGATTTCCCAGTTCTGGCAATTAAGACAGGTGAAATTGCAGCCGGCCACAGCCAGGGAAAAAGCCTTGCTGCCCGGCAGAAAATGGTGCATGGGCTTTTTTTCCACCGGGTCCACGTTCAACGAACACGGGTTGGCGTAGGATATGCTGTAGAGCTTGCCGCCCAGATTGACTTTGGTTCCGCATTTTCCGCGATAGTCGGGAGTGATGAGGCAGGTGTGAGGGCATGTCAGGCACTGTACCGAGCCCCCGCCCAAGGTCTTGTAAAAATAGGCCTCTTTCATGGTCCGGGAGTCGAAGGTCAACTCCTGGGACAGGGCGCGGCTTAAGGGGAACAGGATGCCCTGCCCCGCCGCAGCCGCAGCGGCTTTAAGAAATGTGCGCCTTGTGGAAGCCATGGGCGCCCCTCCTTTGCACGCATAGGCCGAAATTTAATAGCAACATGCGCCGTGTCGGCGTGACAAACAGCTGTTTTACCATTCTTAAAATAGGCATTAAACAGCGGCAAGTCAAAGCGGACGCCGGTCTGCGGCAAGGCCCTTATCCGCCCGCCGGGTCTCTTTGGCGGCTTTGGATGCAAAACTCAGGGTAAATAGACCTTCCAGACGTAAAACCAGCCGCCTAAAATGCCCAATGCAATGGCAAGATATACATAAGATTTCCATTTGCCGGGCACGATTGCGATGCCGTGCTTGTCCGGATCGCCCACCTTGCGGCGGCAGGCGTGGCAGGTCGTATCGGCCAAAGAAAGTATTGTGGAGCAATACGGGCATTTTTTGGAATAGATTTTTGTGGGAGTCGAGGAACCCTGGGCAGTCATGATAAAAATCCTTCTTGCTTAAAGTTATACAAACGCAGCCATGGAGTATTGTACTCCATGGCTGCGCTGATTTCCATCAAAAATCAAATAACAGGGATGACCTGTTTGACCTCACCGCGTTCTCTTAGAACGTCCAGCGTGTCTTCCAGAACCCTTGACCTCTTGCCCCAAAGGAGCCGCTGCTTGATGCTCTCTTTCTGATCGGCGAAACCGTCCGCTTCGGGATATTTCTCCTCCAGCACGCAAGTGACGAACACGCCTTTGACGCCTTCCACGGGAGCGTCCGGGTAGGGGTTGGCGGCGTCGGCCAGGAATGCAGCCGATGCAACGGCGGGCTCATCGCCTAGGTCGGGAATATAACCGCCCCGCTTGAAAAAGCCGGTGTTCTTGACCGTTACGTTATAGGCTGCAGCCGCATCTTCCATGCTCTTGCCGCCCTTGACCTCTTCCAGAAATTCAGCGGCTTTGTCGATGGCCGCCTGAGCCATAACCTCTTTTTTGACGTCGGCCGCCACCTTGGCTTTCACCTCTTCCAGCTCAGGAATGATCGCCGGCTTCTTGTCCAGCATCCAAATGATGTAGAAGCCGTCGTCAAATTGCAGCACGTCGGAAAAAGAGTCCTTATACATGTCAAAAACTTCATCCGCCATTTCCTGCGGATTGGCTACACCTGCAGGGCCTTGCTCGGTGAAATAGTCCGTGGTCTTCAGTTCCACGCCCGCGTCCGCCGCTGCCTTGGCCATATCCATATCAGACAACAAATTGTCGAAGGCCGCCTCCGCCGCATTGTAAGCCTCGTCCAAAGCCACGTCTGCAGCCAGCTTGCTGCGAATGGAGTCCTCCACCTCGCTCAGCTCCTTGGTTCTGGCTTCCTTAATCTCCTCCACCTTAATGATATGGAAGCCGAAATCCGTACGCACAGGATCGCTGATTTCCCCGGCGTTCAAGGCGAAGGCCGCGTCCTCAAAAGGCTTGACCATCCTGCCGCGGGGGAAGGAGCCCAGGTCGCCCCCGTTTTTCGCGGTGGGGCCGTCTGAGAACTCCTTGGCCAATTCCGCGAAATCCTCGCCGGCCTTGGCCTTGGCTTCTATTTCCTGGGCCTTTTTCAGGGCTTCCGCCACTTTTTCCTCCGGAGCGTCCTTGGCTAAAGAAATAAGGATGTGACGCGCATGCACCTGTTGGTCTTCGTAATAGCTGTCCAGGTTATCGTCGTAAAAGAGTTCTATCTCTTCCTGAGGGATGCTTACCTCTTTCAGAAAATCCTTGGGATTAAAATACAGGTAGGAAACCTTGGCCATGGGAAGGGTTTCGTAATCCGCGCTGTGAGCGTCATAATACGCCTGGATCTGGTCTTCGGTCGCCACCACGTCCGTAAACGTGGAAGGCTCGAACAGCACGTATTTCATGCTGACTTGCTTGGCGTCCCAATTGTACCACTGCCTGGCTTCTTCGTCGGAAACCTGAGCCATGGCCATCAAATAGGAGCGGATTTTGGTGGAAAGCATGTTCCGCGCTTTTTCGGCTTCATAGTCCTTGCTGGTAACGCCTGATCTGGAAAGAATATATTCATACCGCTTCGGGTCAAACTGGCCGCTGCTGGTCTGGAAGACCTGAGTTTGCGCAATGTCCTGCACCAGCTCATCTTCCGTGACCTGCATGCCCAAGTCCCTGGCATGCTGGAGAAGCAGCACATTATCCACCAGGTCGTCAAAGACGTTTTGCCGCAGAAGATCGTAGTCAAATGAGTCGCCGAACTTTTCGCGGTTGTAATCATAGACGTTTTTGTACATCCGCTCAAATGTGTTGCGGGAAATCGTCTCTCCGTTAACCACCGCCAAACGATTCCCCCGGTTCTGAAAAGAACTGTATCCAAACGAAAATACAAACACCAAAACGATGATTCCCAATAGAATTTTGATAATCCAAGACGTTGCGTGCTCACGCATCATGCTAAGCATTGGCGGATTCCTTCCCTCTTAGGTCTGAGGCGATAAACCCGGACGCCGTGGATTCGGGGCCCGGGGGTTGGGTTTGCTAATTTTGCTGAGCTCTGTACCAATTGAGTTTCCCCCCGGCGGAAAGAACCTGCCGCTCAAATGGATTGAGGTCGATTCTTACGGGAATGGTCTTGCCGGTCGCGGCGTTTTTCAGGTCAAAGCTATCTTTTTCGAGAATATTTTCCAAAGCGTTTTCCAGGGTTAAAACATCTCCCTGGCTCACGTCATCCAAGGCCTTGGGATCTGCAAAAATAAGGGGCAATATGCCGAAATTAATCAGGTTCGCCCTATGAATGCGTGCGAAGGACGCGGCGATCACGCCCCGAATTCCAAGGTGCATGGGCGCAAGCGCGGCATGCTCCCGGCTGGAGCCCTGCCCATAGTTTTCTCCGGCCACGATAAATCCGCCCTGCTTTTCCTTGGCCCGGGCCGAAAAACCTTCGTCCACCAAGGAAAACACATACTTGGAAATTTCCGGAATGTTGCTGCGGAAGCTCAAAATATGCGTGCCGGCGGGCATGATGTCGTCCGTGGTGATGTTATCGGGCAGCTTAAGCAGCACCTCGCCCGAAACCTTCCGGCCCACGGCCTTGCCCAAAGGCAGCGGCTTGATGTTGGGTCCCCGGAGAATTTCCACGTCGCTTCCGTCTTCCGGCGGATAAACGATTCCAGCCTCCTGGGTGGGGTAGATTTCCGGCAGGCTGATTCGCGGGGCGTCGCCCAAATCCCTGGGGTCGGCGAACTTGCCGGCCAAGGCCGTGGCCGCCGCCGTCTCCGGGCTCACCAGATAGGCGCCGGCGTCCTTGGTGCCGCACCGGCCTTTGAAGTTGCGGTTCATGGTCCGGACCGTAACGCCTCCGCTGGGAGGCGCCTGCCCCATGCCGATGCAGGGGCCGCATGCGCATTCCATAATCCGGGCGCCAGCCTTGATCAGGTCCGTAAACTCTCCGCTGTCGGCCAGCATGGTCAAAACCTGCCTGGAGCCGGGGGCAATCACCAGGCTGACTTCCGGCGGAATCCTTTTCCCTCTCACCATGGCCGCCACCGTGGCCAGATCCTTATAAGAGGAGTTGGTGCAGGAGCCGATGACCACCTGATCCACCTGGGTTCCCTCCAATTCCCGAACCTCTTTCACAAGGTCGGGCATATGGGGACATGCGGCCAGGGGAACGAGTTTGGAAAGATCAATCTCTATCACCCTGGAGTACTTGGCGTCCGCATCGGGCTCCAAGCGGGTCCAAACGTCCTCCCGGCCCTGGGCCCTTAAAAAGGCCAGGGTGTTGTCGTCGCTGGAAAACAGGGAGGTTGTCGCGCCAAGCTCCGCGCCCATATTGGTGATGGTCGCCCTTTCCGTGACGGACAACGTGGCCGCGCCCGGTCCGGTGTATTCATACACCTTGCCCACGCCGCCCTTGACCGTCTCCCGGCGCAAAACCTCCAGGATCACGTCTTTGGCTGCCACCCAAGCGGGCAACTGGCCGGTAAGATGCACGGACACAACTTCGGGCATGGGCAGCGTAAATGGCTCCCCAGCCATGGCCATGGCCACGTCCAGGCCGCCGGCGCCAATGGCGACCATGCCGATGCCGCCGCCCGTGGGCGTGTGGCTGTCGGACCCCAACAGCGTGCGGCCGGGAACGCCGAAGCGCTCCAAGTTCAATTGATGGCAAATGCCGTTGCCAGGCTCGGAAAAGACCATGCCGTACTTGGCGGCTATGGTCCTGAGAAAACGGTGATCGTCAAAATTATAAAATCCCGACTGCAGCGTGTTGTGATCCACGTAACTGACCGAAAGGTCCGCCTTGACCTTGTCGATTCCCAGAGCCTCGAACTGGAGGCAGGCCATGGTGCCGGTGGCGTCCTGGGTAAGGGTCTGGTCAATGGGCAACCGGATGGGGGTTCCGGGCTCGGGTATGGGATCTATCCCGTGATGGGACAGAATTTTTTCAAATAGGTTCATGACAAGCTCTCCCGCTCATACAAAGCAATAAAATTAGGCGGCTACGAACCTCTCTGTTTAACATCCCGGCCTGTTTTCGTCAACCGGAACTAAGCGCCGAATGGCGGAGAAAAGGAATGGCGGGGAGGCCTTTCCAGGCCCTTTTGAAAAAGCCGTTGGAAATCTTGGGAGCCCATGGCGCCGGGCGGGCGCCTTAGTGGAGAAGATTTTGAAGATCGTAACCAACAATGCTTTGAATTTTCGCTATCAAATAATCCCTCTTGTAATAGGCGAACACCGCAATGCCAATCAGATACATGAAACGCCTGAGCACGACGGTATAGTCCCAGAATTCTTTGAATTGGGCCCGCTTTTCGCGAACCCAGCGCCAGCGTTCCCGGCTCCGGGCTTTTCTCTCCGCCGCACGCTGAGCCTTCATAACCAACCTGGCATGCTTTCTCTGGGCAATTTTCTCTCTGGACAAGGCGGTTTTATCCAGCTTGGCCTTTTGCTTGGCCATGGCTTTTATGTGCTGCATCTTCCGCCTTTCCTGCAAAATCCTGCCGGGAGCGGCCAGCCATTCCACAAAGGCGTCGGTTTTTTCGTTGAATATTTTGACAAAACGCTGACCCAAGGGCAGGCCGCGCCGGGCTTCCTTGGCCAGGCGCCGGGCCTCTTTGGCCGCCTCTTTCCGGCGCTTTTTTTCCACCCGGGCCAGGGCCTTGGCCTCCAGGATCGGCCGCCGCCTTTCCATGCGGGCCTTTTTCCTGGCCAAACGGGCCTTTTTAGCCTGAACCATGGAGTCGTGGATCGCATGGAACGGCGTCATGATGAAATCGGCGATTCTCTGAAAAAACTCGTTTAAAAACTTTATAATCCTGCGCAGCAGGCGAAGCCCCCTGCTTTCTTTACGGCGCTTATTCTTCTCTTCTTCCCTGGCCATGAGTTCCTGCCAGCGTTTTTGAACAGCCGCCACCTTTTTGGCTTCTTTTTTGTCCACCGCAATTTGTTTTGCTTCTGATGAGTCGCCGTTTGCCATGGGGGAGTCTCCTGTAAGAAAAATGCGCCTGAAATAATATCGGGAACGTACCGAAAATGCAAGCGGGAAGAGATTGTTAAGTATATGAAAACCTGCAATAAACAGTATTGGTAACCATTAACAATTTTTGAAAACCCGCCGCACGGGAGTTCTCCCGGCCGGCGGCGTCGCCCGGAAGATTGAAAAGAGGAGCGGCCGAGAATAGGGGGATATCCATTTATTGAGAATTTTTTTCATAAAGATTGAACAAAGAATGGAAATAAGGCTTGACACATGGGCGCGCTTCCTGATACTTGCTTGTTCCGTTGCACGGGGCTGTAGCTCAGCTGGGAGAGCACATGACTGGCAGTCATGGGGTCAGGGGTTCAAGTCCCCTCAGCTCCACCACCAATAAAATCAAAGGGTTAGGTCATTTGGCCTGACCCTTTTTTTATGGCGGATTCCTGACTGGTTGCGGACAGGCGCGGATTTGCCGTCCAGATCGTCTATTTCCTCGTTATTGGAGCCGGGCATGTAATGGTAATAAGTATCCACCGTTACCTTGATCGAAATGTAAATAGTCAATATTGAAAATAATTAAGTGCCTTTTAATATAAAATTTGTCATCTTCTTTACAAGATTTCTATAGATGTATGATTTATTTGAGACCTTGTACAAGGCATCTTTGTACTGGCTCGTCCAATAGCAGATGCCCCCCCTTAATCAAATCCACAAAAAACATGTTGCCGGAATAGTGCTGCATAGGTATGACTCTTTGCACGGTTTTCGAGGCTATGATGCCTCGGAATAAGGAGAAGCATGACACGGCAGCAGCAGGCATATGCATACGCTTTTGGGGCGGTTTTGATCTGGTCCACGGTGGCGTCGGCGTTTAAGATATCCCTCCGGCATTTAAGCCCGATCCAGCTTTTGTTGTGGGCGGATATTTTTTCGATCATCTGTCTGTTTTCCGTTTTGCTGGTTCAGAAGAAGCTGCCGTTGCTCACGACCCTGCCTCGCCCCGCCCTCAGGCGCGGTTTGGCCCTTGGAATATTGAACCCCTTCCTTTATTATGTAATTTTGTTCGCGGCCTACGACCTGCTGCCCGCCCAGGAGGCTCAGCCCCTCAACTACACCTGGGCCATCACCCTCACCGTATTTTCCTGGCCCTTGCTGGGCCAGCGCCTTGGGCTTCGGGAGGCCGTCGCAATCGGCGTCAGCTACGCCGGCGTGGTGCTTATATCCACCCACGGCGCCCCTTTCGCCCTTTCCTTTTCCAGCGGGCCGGGCGTGGCCCTGGCCTTAGGCAGCACCATCATCTGGGCTTTGTTTTGGATTTTTAACGCCAAGGACGAGACCGACCCGGTCATCAGCCTGTTTTTGAACTTTTCAGCCGGCTTTCCCTTTATTTTGATCGCATGCCTCCTGTTTTCATCCCCCTGGCCCGGAGCCTGGCAGGGCTTGGCGGGTGCGGCCTACGTGGGCGTGTTTGAAATGGGAATCACCTTTGTTTTCTGGCTGAAAGCCTTGCGCCTGACTTCCAGCGCGGCCAAGGTGTCCACCTTGATATTTTTCTCGCCTTTTTTGTCCCTGGTTTTCATCCATTTTCTCGTGGGGGAGGAGATTTTGCTCTCCACCATCGTCGGCCTGGGATTCATAATAGCAGGCAATGCTCTTCAGCAGACCGGTAAAGGCGCCGATTAATTTCCGATTCTACTATTGCACTATTGTGCAATTGGCCGATTTATAATGGTTTTCACCTATTTCTCAGGGCGTTCAAAATCAGGTTGACGCATTGCGTTCTGTGAGGGTATCGTTAGGTTTTTAAGGGCGTACGCCCAAACCCCAAAAAACACCCCTCTATTTTGGAAAGGAGATAGCAATGAAAAAAATTCTGTTTCTGATCGCGGCGCTGAGCATCATCGCAGCCGGGACGGCCTTGGCGGCCGACACCGTCAAAATCGGCCTGACGGCTCCTATTACCGGTTCCTGGGCCGCGGAAGGCCAGGACATGAAGCAGATTTGTGAACTGTTGGCCGATCAGGTGAACGCCGATGGCGGCCTGTTGGGCAAAGAGGTCGAGGTGGTTGTGGCTGATGACGGCGGCAACGAGCAGACCGCAGCCCTGGCGGCCCAGCGTCTGGCGACCAAAGGCATTGTCGCCGTTGTGGGCACCTACGGCTCCTCCGTGACCGAGGCTTCCCAGGGCATTTACAACGCCGCCAAGATCCCCCAAATCGCCAATGGATCCACGGCTGTCCGCCTGACCGAAAAAGGCCTGAAATACTTTTTCCGCACCAGCCCCCGCGATGACGAGCAGGGCCGGGTGGCCGCCAAGACCCTCATGGGCATGGGCTACAAAAAGATCGCCATTCTCCATGACAACACCACTTACGCCAAGGGCCTGGCCGAAGAAACCAAGGCTCTTCTGGACAAAGAGCCCGTGGAACTGGTTTTCTTTGACGCTCTGACCCCCGGCGAGCAGGACTACACCACCATTCTGACCACCCTGAAAACCAAGAATGCGGAAGTGGTTTTCTTCACCGGCTACTATCCGGAAGCGGGCCTCATGCTTCGCCAGAAAAAAGAGATGGGCTTTGACGTTCCCTTTGTGGGCGGCGACGCCACCAACAACCCCGACCTGGTGAAGATCGCCGGCAAAGACGCCGCCGAAGGCTTCTACTTTATTTCTCCTCCGGTTCCCCAGGATCTGCCCTCCAAGGAGGCCAAAGACTTCCTGGCCGCTTACACCAAGAAATACGGCGCAGCTCCCGGCTCCATCTGGGCGGTTCTCTCCGGCGACGGCTTCCGGGTTATGGTGGAAGCCATTAAGCAGACCAATTCCACCGATCCCAACAAGATCGCCGATTACCTGCATACGGGTATGAAAGACTTCCCCGGACTGACGGGAACAATCTCCTTTAACGAAAAGGGCGACCGCGTCGGCGACGTATATCGGGTTTACAAAGTAGATGCAGAGGGTGGGTTCATCCTTCAGTAATTAACACGGATTGCGTATCGTTCGCACCGTATGCGGAGGGGGCGGCAGGGGCTTAAGGCCTTTGCCGCCCGTTTCCCTTTTTGGGGCCTTCGTGAAAATTCCTGCAAGGGGAACTGACTCATGGAACAATTTTTCCAGCAATTGACCAACGGGCTGGCCATCGGAGGCATATACGCCCTTATCGCTTTGGGCTACACCCTGGTTTACGGGGTATTAAAACTCATCAATTTCGCCCACGGCGATTTATTCACCATCGGGGCTTTTCTGGGCCTCTCTCTTCTTACGGCTTTTTCCCTGACCGACAAATTGGGCTTTGCCATGGGCGTTGGCGCCCTGGTGCTTATGATCGTGTGCCTGGTGGGCATCATCGGTATATTGTTGGATCAGGCGGCCTATAAGCCTTTGCGCACATCCCCGCGCCTGTCGGCAGTGGTTTCGGCGCTTGGCATGTCCATTGTCTTTTCCAACGCCATCATGCTGGTTTTCGGCCCCAATCCCCAAGTTTACCCCCACGGAATTCTGCCCACCAGCGTGCTGCACATTTTCGGACTGCCCTTTCCGGTCAAACGCCTTCTTTTATTGGTAACCTCCGTGGTGCTCATGGCGGCCCTGTACTTTTTCATCCAAAAGACCACCATCGGCGCGGCCATCCGCGCGGCGGCCATTGACCAGGACGCGGCCCGGCTTATGGGCATCAACGTGAACCTGGTGATCATGCTGATTTTCTTTATCGGCCCCGCCCTGGGCGGCGCGGCCGGAGTCATGGTGGGGCTCTATTACGGGCAGATCAAGTGGACCATGGGCTGGCTATATGGGCTCAAGGCCTTTACCGCAGCCATTCTGGGAGGCATAGGCAACATCCCTGGCGCCATGGTGGGCGGGCTTTTGCTGGGAGTCATCGAATCCCTGGGCTCGGCCTACATCTCCATGGCCTGGAAAGACGCCATCACCTTTGTGGTGCTCATTTTAATCCTGATTGTCCGTCCCACGGGCCTGTTGGGGGAAAGGGTGGCTGAGAAGATATGAACGACGCACCGCGCTTTTCCAAAAGACAGATCATATACGCCGTGGTGGCCGTGGTATGGATTGTCTCGCCCCTGTTTCTCGACAACTACCAGACCGACGTTCTGAACACCGTTGGGCTGTATGCCATTCTGGCCCTGTCTCTGAACGTCATCCTGGGTTACGGGGGTATGTTTCATATGGGGCATGCGGCGTTTTACGCCATTGGCGCTTACACCACGGCCATCCTGTCCACCCAGTTCGGCGTTCCCACAATGTGGACCATGCCCATTGCAGGGATTTTGGCGGGGGTTTTCGCCCTGATCGTAGCCCGGCCCATCATCCACCTGCGGGGCGACTATTTGTTGATCGTGACCATTGGCATGGTGGAAATCGTGCGCATTGCCATTATCAATGACGCGGTTTCCAGCGCAGCCAAATTCCTCAACAAGGGTTTTATGCTCTTGGGCATCCAGGATTGGGCCTTGTGCGAGAAAATCGCCAATGCCTCAACCGGCGGCCCAAACGGAATATTCGGGGTGGCGGCGCCGTCCATTTTCGGATTTGAGATTAACGGCATTGTAAACACCACCCACTACTTTTTCTTGATCACCGCGTTCCTGGCGGCGACCATCCTACTGTTTTTTCTGCTGGAGCGGTCCCGCTACGGCCGGGCGCTGCGTTACTTGTGCTCGGACGAGATCGCAGCCGAAGGCAGCGGCGTGAACACCTCGGGCTACAAGCTGAGCGCCTTTGTGATCGGCGCGTTTTGGGCGGGCATGGCCGGAACTTTGTTTGCAGGCAAGATTACCTTTATTTCGCCCACCAGCTTCACTTTCGCCGAGTCCGTAACCCTGTTCATGATCGTCATCCTAGGCGGATCGGGGTACATTCCCGGCGTGATTTTAGGCGCTTTGCTTGTTGTGGGGCTTCCGGAAATCTTCCAGGATTTTCAAAAATGGAGAATGCTTGTATTCGGCATTGTGCTGGTGATCATGATGGTTTTAAGGCCCCAGGGCATTATGCCGCCCAAACCGCCCAAATATCCCATACACAAAGTGGATGAAAGGGAGGTGACGCTATGAGCCTCCTGAAACTGGACGGAGTGGTGAAAACATTCGGCGGTTTGACCGCTGTGGATGAGGTCTCTTTTGAGGTGCCCAAGGGCTCGATTTTCGGGCTTATAGGCCCTAATGGGGCAGGCAAGACCACCGTGTTCAACCTGATCACCGGAAATTACAAACCGGACCGGGGCGCGGTCGTCTTTAACGGCGAGAACATCACGGGCAGAATCACGCACAAGATCGTGGAGCTTGGCGTCGCCAGGACTTTCCAGACAATCCGGCTGTTCCAGGAGATGTCCGTGCTGGAAAACGTGCTGGCCGGATGCCATTGCCGCATGACTTCCGGCCCCATATCCGCCATGTTCCGGCTTCCCAAAGCCCGCCGGGAGGAAAAAAAGACTCTGGGCAAGGCCCTGGCCGAACTTCGGTTCACCGGCCTGGAGGCTCAGGCGGAGAATCTGGCCAAGAATCTTTCCTACGGCAACCAGCGGCTTTTGGAAATCGCCCGGGCTTTGGCTACGGACCCGCAACTGCTCATTCTGGACGAGCCCGCCGGCGGCATGAACGAGCAGGAAACCGCGGCTTTGGTGGAATTGATTTTCCAGATTCAACAGCGCGGCATCACCGTGCTTTTGATCGAGCACGACATGAGCCTGGTCATGAAAGCCTGCGAGTATCTTGTGGTTATAGAATACGGCAAGAAAATCGCCGAAGGAACTCCGGACGTGGTGAAAAAAGACCCCAAGGTTATCGAAGCCTACCTGGGCAGCGATGAAGATGATTTTTAGGGAGCGCCCATGCTTTTAGATATTAAAAACCTGCACGTCAAATACGGCAATGTGGAGGCCCTGCACGGCATCGACGTCGAGGTCGAAGAAGGGGAGATCGTCACCCTGTTGGGCGCCAACGGCGCGGGAAAAACCACCACCCTGAACGCCATCTCCGGCCTGGTCAACGTGACCAAAGGGGAGATTGTATTCAGCGGCGAGGCCCTGCACAAACTTCCGGCCCACAAGGTGGTGACCCGCAAAATCACCCAATCGCCCGAAGGCCGCCGGGTTTTCGGCGTATTGACCGTCCAGGAAAACCTGAATTTAGGAGCCTTTACGTCCAAAAATAAAGAGAGGGTTGCAAAAAGCCTGGAATGGATCTATGAGCTTTTTCCTCGTCTGGCGGAGCGCAGGACCCAGTTGGCCGGGACCCTGTCCGGCGGCGAGCAGCAGATGCTGGCCATCGGCAGGGCTCTCATGTCCAACCCTAAGCTCTTGCTTTTGGACGAGCCCAGCCTGGGTCTTGCGCCAGTGCTGGTGAACCAGATTTTTAAGACGGTTCGTCAAATCAATCAGGCCGGCGTTACGGTCATGCTGGTGGAGCAGAACGCCCGCATGGCCCTTAAGCTGGCCCATCGGGGGTACGTGATGGAGGTGGGGAAAATAGTCATGGCCGATTCGGCCCAAGCGTTGTTGAAAAACCCCGATGTGCTCCAAGCCTATCTGGGAGGAGCCGAGTGATCCGAAAGGAGTAAAAATGGCTGATATGGATGACAGGAAGATTAGGCAGGCTGCCGCGGAACTGGCTGCACAATGGCAGGACCGTGCGAATAAACTCCTGACTCGAGAAGAAAAAGCCATTCAGGAGCAAATGCTCAAGCTTCTGACCCACCCGTCTGACAAAGTGGTTCTCACCAAAATGATCGATCAGTGTTTTCGATCGCATGACAACGACCGGGTGGCCGACCAAGTCAACCATCTCCTTACGGATTTCGGCGTGCCCGGGTTTTTCTCCCGGGTGGAAAAACTGCTTATTCAAATGTTCATGGGCCTGGGACGCCACTTCCCGGACGTGGCCGTGCCCAGAATGGTTAAGCAAATGCGCCAGTCCTCGTCCCGGGCTATTATCCCGGGCGAGGTCGAGCCTTTGCACAAGCACCTGGAAAAGCGCAAGAACCAGGGCGTGCGCATGAATATCAACCACCTTGGCGAAGCGGTCCTGGGCGAGGAGGAGGCCCACCACAGGCTGGTCACTTATATCCAGGACATGGCCGACCCGGACGTGGAATACATTTCCGTCAAGATTTCCACTCTATATTCCCAGATTTCCTCTTTGGCCTTTGAGCACACCGTGGACGTGATGGTGGACCGCCTGTCCAAGCTCTACGCCGTGGCCAAGCAAAATACCTTCACCCGCCGCGACGGAACCAAGGTCCCCAAGGTCGTGCACCTGGACATGGAGGAATACCGCGACCTCCACATTACCTATCAGGCGTTTATCCGCACCCTGGACAAGCCGGAGTTCAAGGACTATTCCGCAGGCATCGTGCTGCAGGCCTATATTCCTGACTCCCACCCCATTCAGCAGCAGCTGACCGAATGGGCCAAAAAACGCGTGGCCGGCGGCGGAGCGCCCGTCAACCTGCGCATTGTAAAAGGCGCCAACATGGAAATGGAGATGATCGAATCCCACCATTTCAACTGGCCCCTGGCGCCTTACGACAATAAGCTGGACGTGGACGCCAACTACAAACGCATGGTCCGGTACGCCATGCAGCCGGAAAACATCAAGGCCGTGCGCTTGGGCGTGGCCTCCCACAACCTGTTCGAACTGGCCTACGCTCACGAAACGGGCAAGGCCCTGGGCGTCGCCGGCCAGTATTGGTTCGAAATGCTGGAAGGCATGGCCGACCACGTGCGCCGGGCCATCTGCGAAATGTCGGGCGAGGTGCTGTTATACGCGCCTGTGGCGACCAATGATCAGTTCATCAACGCCATCGCCTATCTCATCCGCAGACTGGACGAAAACACGTCGCCGGAAAATTTTCTCCGCTATTCCCCGGCCCTTAAAACCGATTCCGAAGCCTGGGATTTTCTGAAAGACAGCTTTTTGGAATCCTGCGACCGGATTGATACCGCGCCCTTTGGACCCAAACGCTCCATGGACAGGGCGACGGAGAAATTCCCCGAGGACGTGGGCGCCTATCATTCCCTTATGTTCACCAATGAGGCGGACACGGACTGGTCCCTGCTCGCCAACGTGGATTGGGCCAAGTCCATCCGGGATAAATGGATGATGGATGAAGGCGCCGAACCTGCGCAAGTCCCCATTGTGGTGGCCGGAGAGGAAATCTTCGACCGGGATCCAAGAGAAGCCATCGACTCAGCCCGGTACGATGAAAAAACCGGTCAGCGCATTGTGGTGGCCAATTACGCCATGGCCACGGCTGAAGACGCGGACAAAGCCGTGGAAACGGCCAAGGCCGACCCGGACGGCTGGCGCTCCAAAAGCCTGGACGAACGCCACGCCATCCTGGATAAGGTCGCCCATGAACTCAGGAAGGCCCGGGGCGATCTCATCGGCGCGGCGGCGGCCAACACCGGCAAGGTCTTCACCGAAGCGGACCCGGAAGTCTCCGAGGCCGTGGACTTTGTGGAGTTTTATCCCCATTCCGCCAAATTGTTCGAAAACCTGCCCAATATCAAAGCCACGCCCAAGGGCGTAGGCCTTGTTGTGACTCCTTGGAACTTCCCCATCGCCATTCCCTGCGGCGGGATGGCCTCCGCCCTGGCCGCCGGAAACACGGTGATTTTCAAGCCGGCTTCCGCGGCGGTCGTTACGGCCTGGGAGCTGGTCCAGTGCTTTTACCGGGCGGGGGTTTCCAAAAACGCCCTGCAATTCCTGCCCTGCTCCGGCGGAGAGGTCGGCCCCCGCTTGGTCAACAACCCGGACGTGGATTTCGTCATCCTCACCGGCGGCACGGATACGGGCATGGAAATGCTCAAACAGCGCCCGGACATGTTCCTGGCGGCTGAGACCGGCGGCAAGAACGCCACCATCGTCACGGCCATGTCCGACCGGGATCAGGCCATCAAGAACATCCTGCACTCCGCCTTTTCCAATTGCGGCCAGAAGTGCAGCGCCACCTCCCTGGTGATTTTGGAAAAAGAGGTCTACGAGGACGAGTTATTCCGCAAGCAACTGGCGGATGCGGCCAAGAGCTTTAAGGTCGGCTCGTGCTGGAAGTTCCGGAACAAGATGGGGCCGCTCATCCATCCTCCCAAGGGAGACCTGAAAAAGGCCCTGACCACCCTGGAGCCGGGGGAATCCTGGGTGCTGCAGCCTGAACAGGTGGGGAATAACCCGTATCTGTGGACGCCTGGCATCAAATGGGGCGTCAAGCCCGGATCGTACACCCACATGACCGAGTTTTTCGGCCCGCTCATCGGCGTCATGGAAGCCAAAGACCTGAACCACGCCATGGAGCTGGTCAACCAGACCGGCTACGGCCTGACCTCCGGCCTGGAAAGCCTGGACCATCGCGAGCAGCTTAAATGGAAGGACGGAATCAAGGCCGGCAACCTGTACATCAACAAGGGCACCACCGGCGCCATTGTCCTGCGTCAGCCTTTCGGCGGCATGCGCAAATCCGCGCTGGGCGCAGGCATCAAGGCGGGCAGCCCCAATTACGTGTATCAGTTCATGGACTTTGAAGACGTTTCCTGGCCCGAGGCCGGACCGGTGAATAAGGAAACTGCGTTGTTGCGGATCGCCCAGGATTGGGAAATCGACCTGAAATGGAACCGTTTTCCCAAGGAAGTCTCCCAGGATCTATGGAAGACGGTCCGGGCCATCAAAAGCTATGTATATCAATATGATAAAGAGTTCGGCCGGGAGCACGACTACTTCACCCTGCGCGGCCAGGACAATCTGTTCCGTTACCTGCCCAAAGGCCGGGTGGTCATTCGCGTAACGCCCCAGGACAGCCTGTTCGAAACCCTGGCTCGCGTCTCCGCCGCCATTGCAACCCGGTGCGTGCCCATGCTCAGCCTGCCGCCGGGACTGGATAATGAACTGACGGCCTTTCTCGCCACGCGGCGCGGACAAAAATTCTGCAAGGACGTGGCCATGGCCAAGCAGACGGACAAGGATTTGTGCGCGTTCATGCCCAAGGTGCAGCGCATCCGCTACGCCGGGCCGGACCGGGTTCCCATGGAGGTGTTTGAAGAAGCCGCCAAAACGGGATTTTACATCTCCCGCACGCCCGTTAGCATGGAGGGCCGGATCGAATTGCTCCAATACATCCAGGAGCAATCCATCAGCGTCAACTACCACCGCTACGGCAACCTTGGCGCCCGCGCGGTGGACTAATCAACCTCATATTCAAAAAATTAAAAAGGGAGCTTGGACGAATCCAGACTCCCTTTTTATATTTTAAATCAAGTTGTTATATAATTGTCTTGGGGGTTGTGTCGCTCCAGCGAAAAAAAACTTTTAGCTTGTTGCCATGGGTGGGGGGCATCAATTTATCATGTTGGAGTCTACCGACCACAATGCCTCGTGCAATTCCAATCTGATCTGCAAATTTTTCTATGGGAGCGTGGGTGCGGTAATCCCAACGCTCCAAAAATTTACGGAGTTGCTGCGGGGGAATTAACTTATCCCGGGCATAAGCATCAGCTTCCTTTTCCTGTTCATCAATCAGCCCATCATATTCGATAAAAATATCTTTGTGCCCATGTTTAAGTATATGACCAGCTTCATGAAAGAAAGTGAACCAAAAAAGATCATTGCTTTTATAATAAAGGCTTAGCTGAATAACTCCCTTCCCGCTAATCCATCGTGTTGCTCCAAAGACGCCGGTTTTGGGGAGCTCAGGCACGAAGACAACAGCCACACCAGATGATGCACAAAGCCCCACAAGGGCCGGAATAAAAACTTCCGGGGCTTGGCGGGTTAGGCCGCGAATATTATTTAAAGCAGCTCTAAATTTTTTAGAATCAAATGGTTGGCAATCAATTTCCCTGGCCTGGGTTTCCCCCTGGCGAAGCCATGCGGAAATGGCTTCAGCATGCGCTTCAAACCTGTTTGTTTGGCGATAGGCTACCTGGTGCTGGAGCCAGACATCTTTCCACTGTTCGGGTGAGGCTATCCCAAAAAAGTTAAGTAGAGCCTCCAGCAATTTTAGTTTATCTTTTGATTCCAATATCCAGCCCAAACGAATCATGTCCTTGACAGGAAATCTATTTAACCAATCCAGATGCGATTCTAGTCGTTCCTTTTCAGCCAACCGAACCTTATCTTCCTGATACTGACGCTCCAAGTTATTCCAAAAATGAGCGGGGCGCCCCAAAGGACGCTCGAATTTCAAGGCCGTTTCCGGGGTTATGGGGGATTTGCCTTTGATTATTTCGTTGATAGTTTTTTTTGATAGACCCGTTCGTAAGGCCAACTCAGCCTGAGTCATACCGTATGCATCCAGATAATCTTCCAGCACCTCTCCAGGGCTGGTTAGATAATCAGGCAAATATTCATTTATTTGCGCCTTTGCCATGGGTGTCCTCCACACCGATAATCATAATTGCGGTGACCCTAGACCAGTCAAGTCCACCGTCCTCCTTAACAGGAACGGGATCGTGGGCAGGTTTGAAAATCAAACGATATGGGTGATCCAGGTCAACGCTTAACTGGCCAGACCGCTTTCCCTCAGTCAACTCATGGCACCTGCCTGGAGGACTTTTCGGGGGCCAGAAATCCATCAAACTTGTGGCCGCCCTTAATTCCTTAAAGCGGATACGAATTTTTTTCGCTCTATCATTCCCATGAGTTTTTACAAGTTGAGAAGATTCCGAAAAAACTTTGGCGATCTTCTTATTTTTGAATTGTATGTTCATGGACGCCTTTTGTCAAGAAAAGTTAACCGGATAGGTTAATAAAAATCTAAAAAATAGAAGGGCGAAAAAGACGGAAAACTAATAAAATCTTTATAGGCAACAGCTGTTTATAAGACAATTTATCACTAAATTGTGGTCAGATCAAGTGGGGCAATCGATGGTTTGGGAGAAATTCAAATCCCATCAGGAATGAAGTGTCGCTTTCATTCCTGATGGAACTTAAAAAGACAGGAAAACTTTTAGTTTTTCAAGCTGTGGATCGGTGCGGGGATGCGGCCGGCGCGGCGGACGAACAGGTTGTCGGCGGCGGCCTGCTTGACTTCGATGATTTCCGCATGGCCCAAGAGGCCTCCGAATTCGGCCAGGTCGCCGGCTTTTTTGCCGGGCACCGGGATAAGCCGCGTGGCCGTGGTCTTGGAGTTGATCATGCCAATGGCCATTTCGTCCGCGATGATGCCCGCCAGGGTTTCCACGGAAACGTTTCCGGGGATGGCCACCATGTCCAGGCCCACGGAGCAGACCGAGGTCATGGCTTCCAGCTTTTCCAGGTTCAAATGCCCTTCGGCGGCGGCCTGGGCGATGTTCAAATCTTCGCTGACCGGGATGAAAGCCCCGCTCAGCCCGCCCACGTGGGAGCTGGCGAATGCGCCGCCTTTTTTCACGGCGTCGTTCAGCATGGCCAGAGCGGCGGTGCTGCCGGGCAGCCCCATTTTAAGAAGCCCCAGGCTTTCGAAGATTTCGCCGACGGAGTCGCCCACGGTCGGGGTCGGCGCCAGGGACAAGTCCACCACGCCGAAAGGAAGGCCCAGGGTTTTGGCCACTTCCCGCCCGATCAATTCCCCCACCCTGGTGACCTTGCAGGCCGTCAGCTTGATGACTTCCGCAATGCGGCCCAGGCCCATGTCCGGCTCGGCCTGGACGGCCCGGTCGATGGCCGCCTTGACCACACCCGGCCCGCTGACGCCTACGCTTACAACAGCATCAGCCTCGCCAATTCCCAAATAAGCGCCCGCCATAAAAGGCACGTCCTGGGGGATGTTGCAAAACACGCAGAGCTTGGCGCAGGCCAGGCCGTCGGCGTCGGCGGTGAGGGCGGCGGCTTCCTTGATGGCCTTGGCCATTCGTAAGACGGCGTCCATGTTGATGCCGGCCCGGGTGGAGGCCACGTTCACCGAGCTGCACATGCGCTGGGTTTCGGCCAGGGCCTGGGGAATGGCGCGGATCAGGGAGTCGTCTCCGTTGGCAATGCCTTTTTCCACCAGGGCGGAAAACCCGCCGATAAAATCCACGTTCACGTCCTGGGCGATGGAGTCCAGGGTTTTGGCCACCTCCACCATCTGACCCGGCGAGAACGGCGCGGCCGCAACGGCGATGGGGCTGACGGAGATGCGTTTGTTAACCACCTGGACGCCGTATTTCTCCCCCACCTGATTGCAGGTTTCCACCAAATTCTTGGCCAGACCAGTTATCTTTTTGCGGATGTTGGATTTAAAGACCTCCAGGTCGTGGCTCACGCAGTCGATGAGATTGACCCCCAGTGTCACGGTGCGCACATCCAGGTTTTCGTTCCTGAGCATGTGCAATGTGGAGAAAAGCTCCTGGTCGTTATACATGATTATTTCCTTCCGCCTGAAATGGCAGGCAGTATTCTTGATTGGCAGAATTAGATCTTGTTTACGGCGTCAAAGATGTCCCGATGCTGGATGATGATTTCCAGCCCCATTTCCTTGGCTTTAGACCGCAGTCCGGCGTACAAAGCCTCGCGGTTTCCATCGGCGGGGACGTCCACTTCGTATACCATGATGTTCCGGTCCGGGTTTTGCCCGCCGTGGAAGACGGCTTTAAAATTGGTGACATTGGCGCCGTGCTTGGCCAATACCGCGGTAATGCGCGCCACCAGGCCCTTGGCGTCCGGCCCCATGGTGGTGATGAGAAAGGGCTCCACTGCCGGCGTCGACGCCGGGGTCTGGGGCTTTGTCAGCGCTTTGGCCTGCACCTCCAGGTTCATGGCGGCCAGGACCTTATTCAGAGATTCCCTGACGCCTTCTATCGTGGCGCCTTCCGGAGCGGTAATCACAAAGAGTCCGGCGAATTCGGACTGGAGAACCATCTGGGAGATGTTTTCAATATTGCAGTCCTGCTCAAAAAGCGATTGGGAGACAGCGGCGATAATGCCCGGCCGGTCCTGTCCCAGGACCGTAATAATAACTTTTTCCATAAAAGGGCCTCCTATTCCCGCCCCGCCTTTGCAGGGCCGGAGTCCGGTATTGGTTCCGGGATTATTTTTTTATGCGCGGCCGACCCGCACTTTCCCGGACAGGCAAAAACCAGTATAATGGTTTAAGGCAGATTTCAACCAGCAATTTCAACTTCTTCCAGCTCTTGGACAAGGAAGGGGAAAAATAATGGAACCCAAACGCAACGTTGTCCTCATCGGAATGCCCGCCGTGGGTAAAAGCACCATCGGCGTGCTGTTGGCAAAATCTTTAGGCTTTTCCTTTGTGGACACCGACATCATCATCCAGGCCGGTGAGGGCGTCACCCTCCAGGAGATCATCGACGCAAAAGGCCTGGCCTTCTTCCGGGAGGTGGAGGAACGCTACATTTGCGGCCTGGAGCATCATTGCCACGTCATCGCCACAGGGGGAAGCGCGGTGTACAGCGACAAGGCCATGGCTCATCTGGCTGAAAACGGAGTGATTGTGCATTTGCGAATCGACCTGGAGAGCCTGGAGCAGCGCCTGGCGGACATCGGAAACCGGGGCGTGGTCATGGACCCCGGCCAGACAGTAGCCGACCTTTATGCGGCCCGCAGGCCCCTTTATTTGAAATACGGCCGAATCGCCGTGGAATGCCAAAGCCTGACCCCGGATCAGATCGTGGGGCGAATCATCCAAGCTCTGGATGAGAACCCCGGCATTCTCAAGCCTGAGACCGAGTGCTGACGCGCGGTTTTTCGCGGTTTGAAGAACCCACCCTTTTTTCGAATTTAACGCATTTTTATCGCACGTCTGTCAATCTGGTGAAAATGCCCATTGTGAATTATGCCGGGGTTTAGTACTATAGTATGTTGCGCGCTGGCAAAATTGCGTCTTATTTACACTGCTTCCCTCCTGTGAAATCAGCCTTTTACAGAAAAAAGGCTATAACTGGTCCGGAAGAGAAAAAGGGCGGACGCGCTGCTGCATTGATTTGAAGTTAACTGCGCTCCTCCCCCATTCTGTTGAGGAACTTGCTACGTGGATTTGGGACTGAAAAATCGTGTCGCCCGGGCCGTAAGGGGAATAGTCGCTGTAGCTGTTGCGGCCCAGATAATCAGTTTTCAAGGATGTATCGGGCCTACATTTGAAGACGACTCCCTGGATCAAGTCATGGAAAGGGGCAAGATCACCCTTTTAACCAGGGATTCGCTTCACACGCATTATATTTATAGAACTCAGCATACAGGATTTGAATACGACCTGGCATCGGCTTTCGCCGATCACCTGGGGGTCGAATTGGAGGTTCGATCCGTTAAAGAGGAGAAGCTGTTTTCCCTTCTCAGGAGCGGCCAGGGGGATTTTGCGGCCGCAGGCATCCGCGTCACTCCGGTCCGCAAAAAGCTGGTGGATTTTTCCGAGCCGTACGCCCAGTCGCAGATGTATCTTGTGGCCCATAAGGATAATCGTTTGATTCTTTCCGTGGACGATATAAAGGGAAAAACGGTTTACGTGCGAAAGGGGAGCGCGGAGGAATATTGCCTTCGCCGCTTGCGGGACGGCGGGATTCATTTCAAGATAGAAACCCGCAGGAAGACCGTGGACAACCTCCTTAGCATGGTGGAGAATAAGCAGATTGAACTGACCGTGACGAGCGACCGCACCGCCGATTTGTACCGGCGCTATCACCCTGCTATCCAGACCCTGTTCCCCATTGGCGATTCCATGCCTGTGGCCTGGGCTGTTGCGCCGGGCCAGGCTTCCCTGCGGGAAGCCATAAACCGCTTTTTGGAGCAGGCGGAGGATAACGGCGCCATGCACGCCGTCAATACGCGGTATTTCGGCAACGGAACTTATCGCGAATACCTGGATTTGAGACGCTTTCACAACCGCATCAAATCCCGTCTGCCCCGATACCAGGATATGATCAAGGACGTGGCCCGGGAAAAGAACCTGGACTGGCGCCTGATCGCCGCCATGATGTACCAGGAGTCCCACTACGACCCGGAAGCGGTGAGCCGCACCGGGGTAAAGGGGCTTATGCAGATCACCCGGACGACCGCCTTGGAGATGGGCATTGAAAACCGCCTGGATCCCCGGCAGAGCATCGAGGCCGGGGCTGACTATCTCAACAAGCTCATTGGAATGTTTCCGGACGTTCCGGAGCCGGAACGCACACGCCTGGCCCTGGCTTCCTATAACGTGGGGTACGGACACGTGAGGGACGCCATGGCTCTCGCCCGGGATTTGGACATGAACCCCATGGTCTGGCCCACCTTGGAAAAAACGCTGCCGCTTTTAAGGCAGAAGAAATACTATTCCAAGGCAAAGCACGGATACTGCCGGGGGTACGAACCCATCCACTACGTAAACAACGTCATGGCCTATTACGATATTCTCCGGCGCAAGGCCGTTGTCTTGAGATCATGAAAAAGAAAACCGAATACACGCTGATCGATCATACCGCGGACTACGGATTCACCCTTTGCGCGGAAAGCCCGGAAGAATTGTTTGCAAACGCGGCCCTTGCCCTGACCGACCTGATGCTGGGCGACTCCCCCGTAGAGCCCCGTTTGAAGCATCGAATAAAGGTTGAAGGGGAGGACCGGACGGATCTTATGGTCAACTGGCTCCGGGAAATTCTGTTTTTATTTGCAGGCGAAGGGGAGGCGTTCTCCCACGCTGAGGTGGAAACAGCGGAAGAGTCGTTTTTGTGCGCAACAGTGTATACGGAGGCGTACGACCCTGAAAAGCATGAAATCCTGGAGGAAATCAAGGCTGTGACCTACCATCAGGCCAGGGTTGAACAAACGGATGGCGGATGGGAGTGCCAGGTTATTTGCGACGTGTAAAGGAGTATGGCCATGCGTCTTATTGAAAAAAGCCCCTATTGCTACGAAATAGCCCAGGAAGGGAACATGCGGGTTCCCGGCCGCATATACACCAGCAAAGCCCTCATGCCCGGCATGGAGGCCGATCAAAGCCTCAAACAGGTGGCCAACGTGGCGACCCTGCCCGGGATCGTCAAAGCCTCCATGGCCATGCCCGACATCCACTGGGGATACGGCTTTTCCATCGGCGGCGTGGCGGCCTTTGACTGGCAGGACGGGGTCATCTCCCCCGGCGGCGTGGGCTACGACATCAACTGCGGGGTCCGGCTGGCGGCCACCTCGTTGGATATGGACAGCCTGCAGCCCTATTTAGATAAAATCGCCGACGCCCTGTACCAGGGCATACCCTGCGGGGTGGGCTCCACGGGATTCGTCAAACTGAACCAAAAGGAAGCCAAAAGGGTGCTTGAACAAGGCAGCCGCTGGGCGGTCTCCCAGGGTATGGGCGCGGATTCGGACCTGGAGCATACCGAGGAAAACGGCTGCATGGGCGCCGCGGATTCGGAAGCGGTCAGCGAACGGGCTTTGCAGCGGGGCCTCAAGCAGTTGGGCACCCTGGGCTCGGGCAACCATTTTTTGGAAGTCGGGGTGGTGGACGAAGTCTTTGACCTTGCCATTGCTGACGTCTATGGCCTGTCTGAAGGACAGGTCACCGTTTTTCTTCATTCCGGATCCCGGGGGCTGGGATACCAGGTTTGCGACGATTATCTGGCGCGCATGACGAAGAAGTCCAAGGATTTGGGCATAGAGCTTCCCGACCGCCAACTGGTCTGCTCGTGGATCAACTCCAAATTGGGCAAGGAGTATTACTCCGCCATGGCTTGCGCAGCCAATTACGCCTGGGCCAACCGGCAGATACTCATGCATCAGGCGGAGGAGGTCTTGCTGAAAACCCTGGGCATGTGCCCGCGGGACCTGGGCATGCGTCTGATTTATGACGTGTGCCACAACATCGCCAAAAAGGAAACCCACGTGGTGGACGGCGTGTCCCGCGCTTTGTGCGTGCACAGAAAAGGGGCCACCCGAGCTTTTGCCCCGGGGCATCCTGACGTTTGCAGCGCCTACAGGAAGGTGGGGCAGCCGGTTTTGGTTCCGGGCGACATGGGAACCTGCTCTTATGTGCTGGCCGGTACGGAAAAGGCCATGGAGGAGACCTTCGGCTCCACCTGTCACGGCGCCGGCCGGGTCATGAGCCGCACCCAGGCGAAAAAAGCGGTCAAGGGCCGTTCCATCCATCGGGAGTTGCTGGATAAGGGCATTCGTGTGAAATGGACCGGCCGCACGACTCTGGCGGAAGAGGTTCCCGAGGCCTATAAAAACGTGAGTGAGGTGGTGGAAGTGGTGCACGGCGCCGGGATTTCCCGAAAGGTGGCCAGGCTCCGTCCGGTGGTCGTGGTTAAGGGGTAGATCTGTCTGGTACGTATTTTGCTAAAATTTAGGCTGTTATCCATGCGACCTTAAGTTGGGCGAGCAGGGCCGCGTAGATTGCAGGTGGACGGCGTTAGCCCTGAACTGATTATGTCAGCCTCTGACAAGGCGGGTCCGTGTGAAGAATTTCCTTTTATTGGCCATAGCGTGCGTGGGCGTGACAGCGCTTTTCTTCATAGATGCGTGGCTTTTGAAGGACGTGGAAAGAAAGCATCAGGAAGACTTTCTTATCATGTCGGAGACAGCCCGAATCCGTCTGGAAAACAGCATCCAATCCCGGTTTAACGCCGTAAGCGCTCTGGAAGCGCTTTTTATTATCCATCCCCGGACAAAGCCGGAGGAATTCGCCCGTTTCGCCCAATCGTTGTTGGAGAAAAATCCTCCGGTCCGAGCCCTGCAGTACGCAGACTCCCAAACCCAGGTAACTTACGTTTATCCGCCCAAAGGCAACGAAATCACCATAACCAAGCCAATGGTCCTCATTACGGATCCCAAAAGGGGGCCGTTCACCAGAAAGGCGATAGAAGCCAAAAAACCCTCCCTCCAAGGCCCCTTTTCTTTGCGTCAGGGAGGAATGGGCGTGGTCGTCCGGACGCCGATTTTCGACGGCGACAAGTTTTTGGGCCTCGCCATAGGGGTGTACGATCTGCCGGCGCTGATTAAGGAAGCCGTCTGCGAGGAGCGGCACGCGGGAATCATCATGCAACTGGCCGACCTGAACGATCATGTTTTTTCCGGGCCCGAGCAATTGTCGGGAAGGATCTATAGGCAAATCGTCCGGGTGCTTGACCAGACGTGGGTCATGACCTCCATGCCCATGGAGGCAAAAAAGCCTCCCCAACTGCCCCGCGCACTCACCTGGATTTTCGGTCTGGCGGGCCTGACGGCCATTATTATGGCAATCAGTCTTTCACGGCGGCAAACGGCCCGTCTGGAGCAGACGGTCAAAATGAGAACCAAGGAGTTGGAAGAAGCCAACCTGGCTTTGGCCCGGGATCTTGAAGAAATCCAAAGGATGGAAAAGCAATTGCTCCACGCCCACAGGATGCGCTCCATTGGAACGCTTTCAGGAGGCATCGCCCATGAGTTCAATAATTTATTGAGCATCATACTCGGCAATACGGAGCTTGCTTTGGAAGACGCCCCGGAAAACAGGGAAAGCCGGATGTTTTTGCAGGACGTGATTGCTGCATGCGCCCGGGGCAAAAAAGTGGTGCAGCAGATTATGCGTTTCAGCCGGAAAACCCCATCGGGAAAAACCCGGCTGAACGTGGGCCCGATTACCACGCAGGCCCTGAAGCTCATCAGGGGGACAATCGGAAAGGGGGTGGAGTTTCGTCCCCGTTACTCCCCGGAGGACGGATGGATTCTTGGAGATCCCCAAGAGATTCAGCAGGTTGTTGTGCAATTAATCACCAATTCGGTCCAGGCGCTGGGGAGCGCGGGAGGACTGGTTGACGTTCGCATATACACCAAAGAGCTTTTTACGCCCCTCCGGGTTTTTGGTCAGGACCTTCCTCCCGGAAAATACGTGTGTATAGAAGTGCAGGACAACGGCCATGGCATTGCACCGCAGGCCATGGAACGGATTTTTGAGCCCTATTTCACCACCAGGGGGTTCGGCCGCAACCTGGGCATGGGGCTTTCCGTGGTGCAGGGAATCCTTTTGGGGCATGGAGGCGGAATCAGGATTGAGAGTGAAGAAGGCCGGGGGACCCGGGCATTATGCTTCTTTCCCGCAGCGGAAGCAGTGGAGCAGGAAGAGGCCGCCAATGGGGATGTCATTGCCGGCGGCACGGAAAGTATTTTGTTTGTGGACGATGAAGAATCCATTGCAAGAACCAATAAAATCCGTCTGGAGCGGCTGGGGTATTCGGTGACGGAGGCTTTGGACCCGGCAAAGGCTCTGGCCATGGTGGAGGAAGATCCCTTGCGATTTGATCTGGTTATTACGGATTTGACCATGCCGGGAATGAAGGGGGATCGGTTAATCCGGCTTATCCGCAAAATCCGGCCGGACCTCAAGTGCATCTTGTGCAGCGGGTATAACGACGCAGTCTCCGATGAAGCGATTGAAGAAATAGGGGCAAGCGCCTGGCTGAGCAAACCGGCCAAGGGTCTGGATTTGGCCCGCATTGTGCGTAAAACCCTGGACGGCGTAACCTGAACTCCTACTCCGGGATGTGAAACCGGCGGATAAAGGCGTCTTGCGTCCCGCTCTCCCTAACCCTGGCCAGGGTGGACTCCGCCTCATTTCTATCGCTGAAAGGCCCCACCAAAACCCGGTACCAGACGCTCCCCTGCTCCTCGTCCTTGCGCACGAACGCGGCGAATCCCTTTTTGTGCATGGAGGCCGCTGTTTCCACGGCGCCGTCTTCCTCATGAAAAGCCCCCACCTGCAGCTCAAAACTGTCCGACCCCGCAGACTCTTCTACATGGAATTCCGTCTCCTGGGCGGCGGGAACCCGGGCGACCAAAGTGCGGCAAAGGTCGTCCACCACCCGCACTCGAACCACTTCCCGCATGTTCATGCCTGAGCGCATGGCCGTAAGAGGGATGGACAAGACGTCCAGGGGAACTCCCCCGTCATGAAAGCAGGCCTCCTCAAAGTCCGTCCAGACCTTTTCTCCCGTGCGGGTGTCATACACCTCCAAAGAGGTCGCTACGCAGACCGAAGAAAAGACGCCGATATAAACCCTGCTGCATTTGGTGACGGACCCGTAAACCACGGCGTCGGCGTGCAAAAGCTCGCCCAACTTGCGAACCTCTACGCTTTGCACGTCCTCAAAGCTGGAAAGGCCTATGGATTCCAGCCTGGCGTCCACTTCCCCAAGTTCGACGTCCTCATAATGCTTGGGCGACAGATGACTGTACAAACTCTCGCGCACCAGTTGGGCGATTTCAGGGCATTCGGTCAGGTTTTCAAATGGAAGCAGAGCTACGGAATGGGGAGGGCAGGTCCGGGAGGCGCGGGTTTGAAAATTTCCGGGAGACTCGTCCAAATGAGACGAACACCCCTGGAAAGCAAACATAAGGGCTAAAAGCGCCGAAACCAATGCGAATACAAGCGATTTACCGCGGCGCGCGCGGATATATTGCGGAGCTTTGCCGTCTCCCGAAAAAAATAATTCCAATTGTCTAACTCACTTGAACAGGCTGTGAATCCCCCCTCATAATTTATTATGAAATCAGAACTAGAAAGGTCAGTCAAGAGCCAAGGGGCGATATGAGGTTATTATGTGAAAATCCGTCGTTTGGCAATGGTTGGGACCAAGGAAGGGCAAAAAAAAATCCCCTGGCTAGAGCAGGGCGCTCTGCCAGGGGCTCCTTTAAGAAAAGGGGGGGTCTTTTCCCTAAGGTGAGAAAATAATAAGAACCTCATGGTCCCTTGTCAAGAGAAAGTAATACGGCTAGTCAAAAAATAATGATAAAAATAAATATAAATATTTGTAATATATAATATTTATAGGGTTTAAAAATTGTACGAAGATACAAAAATTCCTAACTAGAATAACTGTCAAGCATTTTTTGCCTTGGCCGATCCGAACGGATTTTTTCCTCCATGTCCAGACCTTTGGAATCACCAGGAATTTTTATGTCTTTTTCTGAGAAAGCCGCCCTGTCTTGAATCCTTGGGAAAAAAAGGCTATCCCAATACGGGACAAAGGCCTGGGCAATGATTATACTATTCTAACTTGGGGTCAAATCCCCCTTTGGGTTTGGGTTATGGAAAGACACATAGTACTGGTTGAACCGGAAATTCATTGGAACACGGGCAATATTGGCCGCACGTGCCTGGGCGCGGGAGCTGATTTGCATCTGATCAAGCCTTTGGGCTTTTCCCTGGACAGCAGCCATGTAAAAAGGGCCGGCCTGGATTATTGGGAAAAGGTTCGGCTGCACACCTGGGGGTCGTTTGACGAGTTCTCCGCCAAGATGCAGAATGCTCCTGACGAGACCCTTTTGTTCTCCAAACTTGGGGCGCGTCCGTTTTGGGACATGCCCTCTCACATGACCCGTTTGTTTTTGGTTTTGGGCGCGGAAACCCGGGGGCTGCCCCAGGGCGTTCTGGACCAATACCCGGGGAATGTGTATCATGTGCCCATAACCAATGAGATTCGCAGTCTGAACCTGTCGACCACGGCCGGCATAGTCCTTTATGAAAGCATGCGGGGGCTTCCGCCGGGGCATGCTTGGAAATAAGAAGACGAACAGGAGCCAATGCGTTTTGAGTACAGCAAATTCCAACACACAGCCGGGCGCACACACGAAAAGCGCCTGGGTGCAGACAGTTGAAATACCGGCGCCAAGCCTGGAAAATAATACCGCTTTCGTAGAACGTTTATGCAGCCAGTTGGAAAAACCCATGGGCGGCATGAAAATATCGGTGGACATGGAGGTGTTGAAGGCCCTCCCGAAAATTCTCCGGACCGGAGAAGGCGCCATGGATTGCACGCTTTTCGGCCAGGGCGGGGAAGCGGTGCTTGTGGGGGTTGCGCCCAAAAAGGCCGGCCCCTTGCCAGGGCTCGCCGTGGACCTGGGAACCACCCGCGTGGTTTTGCGCTTGGTGGACATGCGGACCGGACAGGTGTTAAAGGAGTCCTCCTTTGACAATCCCCAGGGGCGGATAGGGCCTGACGTGCTGGCAAGAATTCATTACGCCGAGCAGGAAGGCGGACTGGAGGAGTTGCAAAGCCACATTGGGCAAGGCATCAGCCAGGAAGGCGCCCGTCTGGCCGCCGCTTGCGGCCTTTCCCCCAAGGACGTTTATTGCGTCGCCGCCGCCGGAAACACAGCCATGACCCATTTGCTGCTGGGGGCCGATCCCTATTGGATCATCCGGGAGCCGTACACCCCCATGGTCAACAGCCCCGGTTTTCTCAAGTGCCGGGATATTGGCCTGGACTTTGCCAAATCCGCCAGAGTCTATGTGTTTCCCAACGTAGGCAGCTATTTCGGCGGAGACCTTTTGGCGGGAATTCTGTCCTCGGACATGTACTGCAAGGAAGACGTCTCCATGTTGGTGGACGTGGGCACCAACGCGGAAGTGGTGGTGGGCAATAAGGACTGGCTTATGGCTTGCGCAGGCGCGGCCGGACCCGCCCTGGAAGGCGGGGTGACCGCCATGGGCATGCTGGCAGGCCCCGGCGCCATTGAAAAAGTCCGCATAGACCCCAAAACCCGCGAGTTCGTTTTTCAAACCATTGGGGGCATCAAGCCTGTTGGCATTTGCGGCTCCGGCGTCATCGACCTGGCCGCCCAGCTTTTTTTGGCCGGCATGATCGACCTCCGGGGCAAGCTGGTTCCCTCTGCCTGCGAAGGACGCCTGACCGAACAGGACGAAATTCCGGCATTGATTATTGTCAGTAAAGAAGACTCCGCCAATGGCCGGGCCTTATTGTTCTCCCAGGCCGACCTGGACAGCCTGGTGCGCTCCAAGGCCGCCATGTACACCATTTTGCGCACCATCACCAATACGGTAGGGCTGGCGTTCACCGACCTGGCCGAATTCAATATTGCAGGAACCTTCGGCTCCTACATTGATCCTGTGTCAGCCATTACAATAGGCATGATCCCCGATCTGCCCCTTTCCACCTACAAGGCCTTGGGCAATACGTCCCTGGAAGGCGCCACCCAGGTTTTGCTTCAACGGGAAGCCGTGGGAGTTGTCAGGGAGATTCGCGAAAAAATCACCTATATGGAGCTGAATGTAAATCAGGAGTTCATGAACCGCTTTTCGGCGGCCAAGTTCATCCCCCATACCAATCCGGCTTTATTTCCCTCGGTGAAGATACCGCAATAAAGCCATGGAAATCCGCAACGATCCGGAGCCATGAAAGGATGCATGATGTCATTGCTTAGGAAAAACTCTCGTTATTATCTGGCGGCGGCCGTCGTAATGATTTTCGCCCTGCTGCTTCCCTCCGCCCTCTGGGCCGCCAAGGCCCAACAACCGGTCTGGCCCCATGAGAAAAGCGACCTGCCCCCCGACCCGTCCCTGGCCTTCGGCCGCCTGCCCAACGGCTTTGGATACGTCCTCATGCATAACGAAGAACCCAAAAACAGGGTTTCCATCAAGTTGGGCGTCAAAGCCGGGTCTTTGAACGAAGAGGAAAACCAGCGTGGTTTAGCCCATTATCTGGAGCACATGGCCTTTAACGGCTCGGAACATTTTCCCCCTGGCGAGCTGGTCCAGTACTTTCAAGCCATTGGGATGCGCTTTGGCAACGACGTAAACGCCCACACCGGCTTCAACGAAACCGTGTACCAGCTTCTTCTGCCCGACGGAACCAAGGAAAGCCTGGAAAAGGGGCTCACCGTCATGGCGGACTACTCCTACGGCCTGTCTTTATTGCCCGAGGAAATCGACCGGGAGCGGGGGATCATCCTGGCCGAAAAGCAAACCCGCGATTCCGTCGCGAGCAGGACCTTTGAGGAATCCCTCAAGTTTTTCATGGATCACGCCAAGATATCCTATCGCATGCCCATTGGAACCGAAGAGGTGATAAAAGCCGCGGACCAAACTCTTCTCAAGGAGTTTTACGACGCGTGGTACAGGCCGGATAACATCTTTTTGGTCATGGTGGGGGACTTCGACCCCCAGACGGCCGTTCCCTTGATTGAAAAAGCCTTTGGGCCTTTCAAGGCCAGGACCGAAGCGCCGCAGGAGGAGGAACTGGAAAAGGTGGTCCACAAAGGGACGAAAACCTTTTACCATCATGAATCCGAGGCCGGAAACACCTCCGTAAGCATAGAAACCATTTCGACCGTAAAGCCCAAACCCGATTCCTTCGCCGTTCAAAAGAAGCGGGTTTTGGAGGCCATGGCCAACCGGATCGTCAAGTACAGGCTGGATTATCTCAAAGAGCAGCCCGACGCTCCCTTCACCGATGCGTCCATCGGCTCCGGCCTGTTTTTGAATCGCTACAATTACTCCAGCATTTCCGCTGACTGCTCACCCGAAAACTGGGAGGGCTCCCTGGCTGCCATGGAACAGGAGCTTCGTCAGGCCCTGCGCTACGGCTTTACCCAGGAAGAAGTGGATCGGGTGCAAAAGGAATTTTTGGCCAATCTGGATACTGCAGTCGCTGCGGCGGGGACCAGAAACAGCGATTCCCTGGCCAGGCTTGTGGTCAGGAACGTCATGAGCGACGAAGTGATGATGAGCCCCGCCCAGGAAAAGGAGCTGTTCGGGCCTGTTGTAAGCGAGGCCTCCCGCCGGGCGTTGCATAAAGCGCTCAGGAAGGCGTGGCCTTCCAGCCACCGACTTGTTCTGGTTACGGGAAACGCGGCCATCGATCCAAAAGGGGCGACGCCGGAAGAATATATTGAAACCGTTTTTGAAGCCAGCGCCGGAACCCCGGTCCACCAGCCCGAAAAACGGGAGACCAAGGCCTTCCCCTATTTGCCGGAGCCTCAGAAGCCTGGCAAAGTGGTTCAGGAGGAGACGATCGACGACCTGGGCGTGGTCCGTCTGGTTTTTGAAAACGGAGTCTCGGTCAATATCAAGAAAACCGACTTCAAAGACAGCCAGATTCTGGCTTCCATGCGCCTTGGCTCGGGACGCGCCCAGGAGCCCGTCGACAAGCCCGGTTTGGCGTACCTGGCGCCTTCCGTTTTTAACAAGAGCGGCCTGGGCGGCCTGACCCACGATGAATTGAAACGGGCCCTGGCCGGCGCCAGCACTTCCGTTGGCCTCAAAGCCAAGGAAGAGGCCTTTTTCATGGACGGAGCGACCATTCCCAAGGAATTGCCCCTGTTTTTCCGGTTATACAGCCATTATCTTCGGGATCCCGCGTTCCGGCAGGACGCTTACGACCGCTCCATGAAGCAGTTTGAGCAGATGTACGATGACCTGTCTCACACCGTGGAAGGGGCCCTGCAGCTTCATGTCATGCCGTTTTTCGCCGGCATGGACTCCAGGTTTGGAATGCCCCCCCGCGATCAGTTCATGGCATTGACCCTGGAGGACGCGGAGAACTGGACGGCCCCGGCGTTAAGGTCTGCGCCTATAGAGCTTTCCATCGTGGGAGACCTGGATGTGGATGAAGTGAAAAGCCTGGCCGCCCTCTATTTGGGCTCGTTGCCTGAAAGAACGCCTTTAAAAGAAATCAGGGACGACAAGGTCAGCTTTCCGGCCGGGGAGTCCAGGTTGTTCAATGTGGATACAAAAATCGTTAAAGGAATGGTGCTTGTGGCCTTTCCCACGGAGGACGTCTGGGACATCTCCCGCACCCGCCGTTTGAGCATCATGGCGGAAGTGTTCTCCGACCGCTTGAGAAAGGACGTCCGCGAAAAATTGGGCCTTACCTACTCGCCCCAGGCATGGAACCATCCCAGGAGAGCCTTTCCGGGGTACGGATACCTGGCCGCCTCCATCACCATTGACCCTTCCAAGACGGATGAAGTGGTGGATGTGGTGAAGAAAATCGCGGAGGATCTGGCTGCAAAGGGCCCGGACAAGGATGAAGTGGAACGGGCCTTGGCGCCGTCCGTCACAAGCATTAAGGACATGCTGCGAACAAATCCTTATTGGTTGAACACGGTCCTCTCAGGCTCCTCCATTCATCCTCAGCAGTTGGAGTGGTGCAGATCCATTCTGCAGGACTACTCCTCAATCACTACGCAGGACGTTGCAGGATACGCCAAAAAGTATCTGATCAATGAAAAAGCGGCTGTTGCAGTGATTGTTCCCCAGGAGATCAATTAATTAGAGAGACGCGGCCCGCTCTTATTCGGGCCGCGTCTTCATGCACATCATTTTTTCCGTCAATTATTCCCTTGCAACGCTCGCCATTTTTTTGACTTTCCTTGTTTCAGTTCAACGAAGAAGAAGTAAAACCGCCTTTCTGATTTATATAAGATCCTTGATTTTAAGGCTTTTTTTACTTTCATCAGTGGTGGCGCCATTATTGCAATTTTCCTCCCCCGTATAGCGCGGACAGGCCGTATTAAGCATATAAGGCCGCTTTTTCGGTTTTCTGAATAGGGGCATTCAAGGAGTTAACGAAATGGCAGACGCTACATTGCTTGGGGAATTTGTTTTAGACAGCCTGGAGTTGCTGGACGATGCGGAACCCAAGCTCATAGAGCTTCAGGCTTCCTCACAGGTTCCTGACCAAGTAAACACTGAATCCATAAATTCCATCTTCCGTCTTTTTCATTCCATGAAAGGCAGCGCGGGCATGTTGGAGTTGCACAACATCACCTCGCTGACCCATGAGGCGGAAACCTTGCTGGATATGTTTCGTTCCGGCAAAACCCAAATGACCCGGGCGCACATGGACACTCTGTTCAAGGCCATGGATCTTATCCGGGAAATTCTGGCGAGCGTGGATGCGAATTTGACGGATAAAGGGTTTGAAGATTCCGTGAGCGGCTTGGTGGAGGAGTTGGGCATTGCCATCAGCCAGAGCGGCGGCGACGCCTCTCCTGCTCCGAAAGCGAAAAAGCCCGAGCCTGTCAAGCCCCTTGAGCCGCCTCCCCCGCCTCCGCCTCCCGAGCCTGCGGCTGAACCGGCGCCCGAGCCTGCGGCGGCTGATTTTTCCTTTGACGAATTTGAAATCCCCATAACCCAGGAGATGCTGGACCGGTTTGTCACCGAGGCGGACGAGTTGCTGGAGCAATGTGAGGCGATGCTCCTGACCATGGAGGACGACACCACGGGTGAACCCGTCCATGAAGCCTTTCGCGCCATGCACAGTTTTAAGGGTAATTGCGGATTCATGGGGCTTTCCGATCCCGAACGCATGAGCCATAGGATGGAAAACGTCCTCAGCGGCGTCAAGGAAGGCATTATCGCCCCCACCTCCGACAACACCGGAATATTATTAAAATTAGTGGATATTTTACGGGACGCCGTGGCCGACGTTTCAAGCGGCGGCAAGGGCGCTATCGATAACCTGGAGTTGTACGTGCAACTCCTGGATGAAATTCTGCCCGAAGCCTCTGAATCGGAAGCCGAGCCGGAGCCCGCCGCAGAACCCCAGCCCGAGGCTGCTGAGCCAGCCTCCGTCCCTGCTCCGGCGGAGGAGTCTCCCCAGCCCAGTTTGGAAATCAAGCTGGGGGATGAAAAGGCGCCCGAGGCTCCCCAGGACGCAGCGAGCCCCAAGGCCGTTCCGGCCAAGCCCAAGGAAATGCCCGCAACCAAGGCCGCCCCAAGAACTATTGTTCGTCAGGACATCCGCGTGGATTTGGCGAAGCTGGACCATTTGATCAATCTGGTGGGCGAACTGGTGATTGCAGAAACCATGGTCACTCGCAACCCGGATTTGGTGGGCCACGATTTTGAGAATTTTGAAAAATCCGCCATGCACCTGAGCAAGATAGTTCGCGACCTGCAGGATATTTCCCTTTCCGTGCGCATGATTCCCATCGCCGGCGTGTTTCGAAAGATGATCCGCCTGGTCCACGACCTTTCAGCCAAGGCCGGCAAGAAGATCAATCTCACCCTGGTCGGCGAAGACACGGAAATTGACAAGACCGTCGGGGAAATCATAGCCGATCCCCTGGTGCACCTGGTTCGCAATTCCATCGACCACGGTCTGGAGCCGCCGGACGAAAGAAAGGCCGCGGGCAAGGACGAAACCGGGGAAATTCTGCTTCAGGCCGGTCACGAGGGCGGCGAAGTCTGGGTGCTTATCCGGGACGACGGCAGGGGATTAAGCCGCGAAAACATCCTGTCCAAGGCCATAGAACGCGGGCTTGTAAGCGGCGACGGCTCCGATCTGAGCGATTCGGACGTTTATAATATGATTTTTCATCCTGGCTTCTCCACGGCCAAGCAGGTGACCGATATCTCCGGCCGCGGAGTGGGCATGGACGTGGTCAAGAAGAATATCGAACGCATCAAGGGGCACATCGATGTGCGCAATAACCCGGGCCATGGATGCACCATTGTGCTGCGCCTGCCTTTGACCATGGCCATTATTGAAGGCCTGCTGGTGCGCGTGGGCAAAGCCAAATACACCGTTCCCCTTTTGGCTGTCCGTGAAAATATCCAGGTGACAAAAGAGATGATCACTAAAACCATGGACGGCCAGGAACTGGTCATGGTGCGCGGTCAACTGCTTCCCATATACCGGGTTCACGAACTCCATAACACCCGGCCCGATAACTATAAACTGGAAGACGGCCTTTTGGTGATTGTGGAAAACAGGGGCGAGATGGCCTGTTTGTTCGTGGATGAAATCCTGGGAGATCAGCAGGCGGTTATCAAGGGCCTGTCAAATTATATCGGCAGTGTGAGGGGCGTTTCCGGCTGCACCATCCTGGGCGACGGTGAAGTCAGCCTGATTCTGGACGTGGCGGGACTGATCAGAAAAGCCCAGGGACTGGAAGCCGCTTAATCAAAATTTTTTAGGGAGAAGCAATCATGAGCAAAGAAAACGAAATGGTGGATGAGGACCTGTACGACGAAGACGGGGAAGACACTCAAAAAGACCGTTATTTCACCTTTCGCGTAGGTGAAGAGGAGTACGGCATAGAAATCATGCATGTCCTTGAGGTGGTCGGCCTCCAGAAGATCACCGAAGTGCCGGACATGCCGGACTTTGTCAAGGGGGTTATCAATCTGAGGGGACAGGTTATCCCCATTATGGATGTAAGAACCCGTTTTGGCATGGAAACCGTGGAGTACGACGACCGCACCTGCGTGCTGGTGGTGAATATGATGGATCAGCAGATCGGCCTGATTGTGGATAAGGTCAGCGATGTGCTGGATATCCCCGAATCCCAGGTTCAGCCTCCGCCCAAAGTCAGCAACAGGCCGGGCAGCCGTTACATCTCGGGGCTAGGCAAGGTCGACGAGGAGGTCAAAATCCTGCTGGACGTGCAAAAACTGCTCTACGAGGAGGAAATGGCCCAGGTGGCCTCCGCGGTTTAGCAAGGCGGCAATCCCGATAAATGCATTTTCAATGGAATTCTTTGGTCGCAATTTTCATGCACGCAATGAAGGAGGAAGCAATGAATGGAGCAAAAAGGCTGTTGATCGCTGTTTTATGCATCGTGTTGGTTTCTATGCTCGCCGGTCTGGGAATTGCCGCCGAACTGGGGCTGGCCTGGGTGGGAAAGTCCGGCATGGCGAACAGGGTGGCCTCTGGCTTCGAGGCGGGCTCTGAAGGCAAAGGCTTCAACGTGGAGTACAGAAAGGAGCTCGCCTCCCTGGACGATTTGGCGGAAGTGGTCAAACAATGGCAGACGGAAAAGCAGGGCATGATCATCCTGCGCTCCAACGGAGCAAAGTGGCTCGGGGCGAACCCCCCTTCGATTCCCACATTCATCGGCGGCTGCAACAATCCGGAAACATTGGGAACCATGAAGGACATGAACGCTCCGGAAGGCAACATCACCGGAGTCACCTATTACCTTCCCACCAAAACCCAGTTTGAAGTGTTTAAGGCCATACTTCCGAATATGGAATCCGTGTTGCTGCTTTTGGCGCAAGGGAATCCCTCCTCGGCCGTGGATCGCAAGGGAACCCAGGAGGCTTGTTCGCTTTTCGGCGTCGTCTACAACGAAAAAGTGTGCGCAACCACGGACGACGCCATGGCGGCCATCAAGGAATATGAAGGAAAGGTGTCAGCCATAATCATTGGAAGTCAGGCCCTGCACATTGACAATGCGGCAAACATTGTGGCTGCGGCGGGATCCACCCCGGTTCTGTCTTATAGCGACAAGCCCGTAAAAGCCGGCGCCCTGGGAGGCTTTGTGGCCGATGACAACAAGCTGGGCATGATCCTGGCCGAAGTGGTGAATCAGGTTATAGTTCAGGGAAAAGCCATCAAGGATGTGCCTGTGCAGGTCGATCCTGACCCGAGGTTTTACGTGAATGCCAAAACAGCGGAAAAGCTGGGCGTGGAAATTCCGTTTAACATTCTGGAAATGGCAACCGTGGTGGAATAAGCGATTTGGACGACAGGGTCGCCAGAGCACAAAGCCCGCTGAGGAAAAAGGGGGCGCAGGATTTTGGACAGAGGAGAAAGAGCATGAAATTCAAAATCAGGTGGAATTTACGCAACAAAATCATTTTGCCCATAGCGGCGCTGATCATATTGGGAATGGTGCTATCCACTCTGGTGACCAACTCGTATGTGTCCGAGGCCCTCATTGCTGTTTCGGAAAACCGTTTTGCAATCCAGATCAACTCCAATGCGGACAGGATTTCCGACTGGCTGGACGCCAGGGCCGTGGAAATTGGAAGCTGGAGCGCCAACAAGACCCTCATCACCTCCACCCAGGATTCCTTCATGGGCAAGGCGGCGAGAAAAACCGCGAGCGAACTGCTGGCTGCATTGCTGGATGGCTACAAGGATTACGAGGCCATCATCCTGTTGGACAAAACGGGGACGATGATCGCGTCCGGAGCGGCCGCCGGTGAAAAGACCAGGTCTTTCGGCGGCAGTGCGGACTTTAAAAAGGCCCTGAACGGCGAACAGGGCGTTTCCCGCGTGTACCGCAGCGGGAAAAGCGGCAAGACCGTCTTTAATGTGTTTTCTCCCGTGTATCCGGAAAACGCGGCCCATGAAGTGACGAACGTTCAGGGCGTGTTGCTGTGCACACTGACGCTGGATACCATCGCCCAAAAATTCGTAAATACCATCAAGTACGGAAAAACCGGCTACGGATTCCTGGTCGGCTCCGATGGCACCACGCTGGTCCACCCGGACCCAAACCTTATTCTTTCGCTTAATGTGCATGATCTTCCTTTCGGCGAAGATTTGATGGCTTCGCAATCAAAAAGTTTTTACTACAACTTCAAAGGGGTGGATAAGTTTGCGGCCATGAGCATCATTCCCCGGGCCGGCTGGCGCCTGGCGCTCACTTCCAATGTGGAGGAATTCATGGCCTCTGCATACAAGATCCGCAATCTGCTGGGCATCATCGGTTTTTTTGTGGTGGCTTTTGTCAGCGTCGGGGCCTGGTTCCTGATAGGCGGAATGGTTATCAAGCCTGTCCATCAGGTGGTGGGGCTGGCCAAAAAACTGCAAATGGGAGACCTTTCGGCGCAACTAGAAACCGGAAACGATGAACTGGGACAGATGGGCGAGGCGTTGAACGCCGTGGTCCTGGGAATGCGGGAACGCGCCCAGGCCGCCAAGGGCATTGCGGCCGGAGACCTGTGCCAGGATATTGTGGTGGCCTCCGAAAAAGACGTCCTGGGCAAGGCTTTGTTCGACATGGTGGAGAGCCTTAACAGCGTGGTGGGAGAACTTACAGTCTCGGGCCAGCAGGTGGATGAGGGCGCCCGCCAGATATCCGACAGCAGCCAGTCCCTGGCCCAGGGGGCGACGGAGCAGGCGTCATCCCTGGAGGAGATTTCCGCTTCCATGTCCGAAATCAGCACCCAGACCAAGACCAACGCCGACAACGCTGTTCAGGCCAATCAACTGGCGGAGGAGGCCCGCAGGGCTGGAGATGAAGGCGCTTCCCGCATGGGCGAAATGATGGACGCCATGAGCGCCATCAACGAGTCCTCCCAGCAGATCGCCAAGATCATTAAAACCATTGATGACATCGCCTTCCAGACCAACCTGTTGGCCCTGAACGCCGCCGTGGAAGCCGCCAGAGCCGGCGTGCACGGAAAAGGCTTCGCCGTCGTGGCGCAGGAAGTGCGGTCCCTGGCCGCCAGGAGCGCCAAAGCGGCTCAGGAAACCGCCGACCTCATCGAAGGCTCCTCCCACAAGGTGTCCGACGGCAATGACATCGCCGAAAAAACAGCGGAAGCCTTGACGGGCATCAATGACACCATCACCAAGGTGGCGGATCTGGTGGGCGAAATCGCCGCCGCGTCCAATGAGCAGGCTCAGGGGATTTCGCAGATTAACATCGGCCTTTCACAAATCGATGACGCCACCCAGCAAAACACCGCCAACGCAGAGGAAACCTCTGCCGCGGCCCAGGCCCTGTCAGCCCAGTCCACTCAGGTTCAGGCGCAGCTCGCCCGTTTTAAAATCAAGGGCGGCGGAACGTGCAAGGCCGCATATACAGGCGAAGGAGCGAGGACGGTCAGGCCGGCAATCGGGAACAAGCCCCGGATTCAGGATGGTTGGGGGCAGGATGACTCCGGGAGCCGGACCGTTGAGCCTAACCAGCTAATAGCCTTGGATGACGGCGAATTCGGCAAATACTAACCGGGCAAAGACTTGGTTAAATAAGCGGCGCCTCAGGTATGCAGCGCCAGAGTACTGGAATGTTGCTGAGTAGAGTGGAGGAGAGATGCAATGGTAAAAAAAATGGGTATTAGAGCTAAAATATTGCTGATGTTCACGTTGGTAATGCTTGCTACTGGCGTCGTGCTGTGTTCATTCATCATCTATGAACTGAAATCGACCGCCAAGGCAGCTGCCGAAACAACCCGCATCGAAGAGATGGCCAAGGCGCAAAACCGCTTGAAGGATTATGTGGACATCGCCTATGCCAGCGTGGACTCCAGCTACAAAAACGCTCAGGATCCGGCCCACCTGGAAAAAATTTATGGCCATCGCCTTCAAAACATTATCGAAATGGTCCAGAGCGTTGTGGATGAGCAACTGGCCCTTATCGAGGCTGGCGAAATGAGCGAGATGGAGGCCAAGTCCCGTGTGGAAGCCCTGGTAAGAGCCTATCGGTATGATGATGGCACAGGCTATATCTGGATCAATGACACCACCTTGCCTATTCCTAGAATGATCATGCATCCCACGTCCCCCCAGTTGAACGGAACGATTCTGGACAATCCACAATACAACTGCGCCATGGGTGTGGGAAAAAACCTGTTCGCCGCCGCCGTGGAAGTCGCCAGGAAGAGCGGCGAGGGTTTTGTGGATTACAAATGGCCCAAGCCTCTTAAAACCGGCCTCACCGAGGAACGCCCCAAACTGTCGTACGTCAAGCTGATTCCCCAATGGAACTGGGTCTTGGGTACGGGCATTTACGTGGATGACGCCTTGGAAGAGGCTAAGGATACAATCATCGGGGAGGTCAGGAAACTTCGGTACGAAAACGGCGCCGGCTACTTCTGGATCAACGATACCACCCGCCCCTTGCCCCGCATGATCATGCATCCCTTGTCCCCCCAACTGGAAGGCAAGATCATGGACGATCCGGCCTACAACTGCACCAAGGGGACCAATCAGAACTTCATGCAGGCCGGCGTGGACGTCTGCTTGAAGGACGGAGAGGGCTTTGTGGAATACATTTGGCCCAAAACCTCGGAGGACGGATCCACCAAAAAAGAGCCTAAGCTCTCCTTTGTCAAACTGCATCCTGAGACGGGATGGATCGTGGGCACGGGCTTTTTCATCGACTCCATTGAAGCGGCTGTCGCGGCGAAAATCGAAGAAACCAACAAGCATATCACCATGCTGATTTGGTTCCTGGTCGCGGTAATCGCCGTCAGCTTGGCAATCTCCATGGTGCTAATCGGCTTTTTCATGACCAAGTCCATCATCAATCCGATTATCGCCGCGAAAGAGCTGGCCATACACGTATCCAACGGCAGGCTGGACACGCAGAAGGAGGTCACCCGGGGGGACGAGATCGGAGCCCTGGAAAGCGCCATGGTGACCATGGTTCGCAGGCTGAAAAAGAAGGAGGGGCTTGCCCAGTCCATCGCCGCCGGCGACTTGAGGGCGGAATTGAAGCTGGAGTCCCAGGAGGATGCTTTGGGCCTTGCCCTGGTATCCATGACGGAAAACCTGAACGATGTCATCGGCGACTTGTTCGGATCCGCCAACCAGGTGGACGAAAGCGCCACCCAGGTGTCGGGCGCCAGCCAGTCCCTGGCCCAGGGCGCCACGGAGCAGGCTTCCTCCATCGAGGAAATCAGCGCGTCTTTAACTGAAATCGCGGCTCAAACGAAAACCAACGCCGACAATGCAGCCCAGGCTAATCAACTGGCCGAAGCCGCCAGGCAGGCCGGTACACAGGGCGGGCAGCAGATGGACGAAATGGTTGACGCCATGAGCGCCATTACCGCGTCCTCGGATCAGATCGCCAAGATCATCAAAACCATCGATGACATCGCATTCCAGACCAACCTCCTGGCTTTGAACGCAGCCGTGGAAGCGGCCCGGGCCGGCAAGCACGGCAAAGGCTTCGCCGTGGTGGCTCAGGAAGTGCGCTCTCTGGCAGCCAGAAGCGCTAAGGCCGCCCAGGAGACTGCGGAGCTGATAGAAGGCTCCGGCCAAAGGGTCGCCGCAGGCAGCGATATTGCGCAAAAAACGGCCGAAGCCCTTTCCGGCATCAATGAAACCGTAACCAAGGTGGCGGACCTGGTGGGCGAGATCGCCGCAGCCTCCAACGAGCAGGCGCAGGGGATCTCCCAGATCAATGTGGGCCTTTCCCAGATTGACGACGCCACCCAGCAGAATACGGCCAACGCCGAAGAGACTTCGGCGGCTTCCGAAGCGCTTTCGGCTCAGGCAACTGAAATGCGGTCGCTGCTTGCACGGTTTAAGCTCAAGGGCGTGCAAAGCTCCTCCAGCCGCCAGTCCTTCCGGCAGGCGCTCCCCGAGGCTCATGAGGCGCCCAAGCCGAACAAGGCGTCTGCGCCGGCCGGCGGAGGCTGGGGAGGCGGCGGAGGCTCTAAAGGCGCGGTGGTCAGGCCTGAAGAAGTCATCGCCCTGGATGACAGCGACTTCGGCAAGTATTAAGTAGCTGCTGCTGCTGAAAATGCCAAACACACGTGCAGTCTGAATATAGGTTGGAGAGCTTGTTGTGATGGAGCAAACCATAAATGACGCCGGCATGCCGGAGGACCGTTCGCCGACGAGTATGATGCGTTTGACTGACAAGGAGTTTGAGTCCATCCGGAAGATGGTTTACGACCGGTTTGGAATCAATCTCACGCCAGCCAAAAGGTCCCTGGTTGTCGGCAGACTGCAAAAGATTCTCCGCTCCAGGAGCATTCCCACTTTTTCAGCGTATTACGACATGCTGCAAAAAGACGGAAGCGGCAAGCTCCTGTCAGAGTTCGTGAACAGGATCAGCACCAATTACACGTATTTTGAGAGGGAAAAAGATCATTTTGAGTTCTTTAGCAAAACAGCCCTCCCGGAAGCGGAAAAACGCCATAAGGACAAAAAGGAGTTGGATCTTAGGGTTTGGTGCGCCGGCTGTTCCACGGGCGAAGAAGCCTACACCCTGGTCATTCGTATGTTGGATTTTTTCGAGGGGGAATACTCCCGATGGAATGCAGGCCTTTTAGCCACGGACATTTCGGCGGACGCCCTGTCCGTGGCCGCTAAAGGGCTTTACTCCGACGAAAGAGTCGCTCAATTGCCGGCGGCCATAAGAAACAAGTACTTCAGCCGCAGGCCTGATGGACAATGGTCGGTGGTCGACAAGGTAAAGAAGGAAATTGTTTTCAGGCGCTTTAATCTGATGAACACTCAATTTCCTTTCAGGAAGCCGTTTGACGTCATTTTTTGCCGAAACGTCATGATTTATTTTGATTCTCCAACGCGCAAGGCCTTGGTGAGCCGATTTTGCGACTGCTTGACGCCTGGGGGATATCTGTTCATAGGACACTCGGAATCCCTAGGCAGGGATTTGCGGAGGCTGGAGTACGTAATGCCGGCAGTGTACCGCAGAAAAGAGGGATGATGCCTACTAGACCGATTAGACTGCTAATAGTGGATGACTCAGCCCTGGTCCGCGAGATCCTGTCCACGGGCCTTGCTAAAGACCCGGGCATCGAGGTGGTTGGAACCGCTTCCAACCCCTATGAGGCCAGGGACAAAATCGTTCAGCTTCGGCCCGATGTGTTGACGCTGGATGTGGAAATGCCGCGCATGGACGGGGTGGAATTCCTGCGTAGGCTCATGCCTCAATTCCCCATCCCGGTAGTGATGGTCAGTTCCTTGACGGAAAGCGGCAAGAAGATCACCTTCGATGCTTTGGAGGCGGGCGCTCTGGATTTTGTTTCCAAGCCGCGCTCCAACGTCGCTGCGGGCCTGAGCTCCATGCTTTTGGAATTGTCCACAAAGGTAAAGCTGGCTTCGACTGTGGATGTTTCCCATTGGAAGGGAAAAAGGCTGGAAAGAGGCGCCCGGGGGCCCATTCAGAGCTCGGCCCTGGAGGAATCCACGGACAAGGTTGTGGCCATTGGCGCCTCCACGGGCGGGACCGAAGCCATTAAGGAGGTCATCACCCGTTTTCCCGTCACCATGCCCGGGGTGATTATTGTTCAGCACATGCCCGCGGGTTTTACAAAAATGTTTGCAGACAGGCTTAACTCTCTGTGTTCCATGATGGTCAAGGAAGCGGAGAACGGAGACCGGATTATGGCGGGGCGGGTGCTGGTCGCCCCCGGCGGCAAGCAGATGCGTGTCGTTCGCAGGGGCGGCATATACCAGGTGGAGGTTAAACCGGGCGAGCCGGTCATGGGCCATTGCCCCTCGGTGGAGGTGATGATGCAGTCCGTGGCCAAGGAAGTGGGCAAAAACGCCGTGGGCGTCATGCTGACCGGCATGGGCTCGGATGGATGCACAGGCATGAAGGCCATGGCGGACGCCGGCGCTCCGTGCGTGGCCCAGGACGAGGCGACTTCCGTGGTTTTTGGCATGCCAAAAGAAGCCTATGCGCGCGGCGGCGCAAAGAAACTGGTTCCTTTGGGGGATATGGCTCAGACTGTAATCAATATGGTGAACAGGTTGGCGGCATGAAAAAAATATTCCTAGGACTTGGCGACATGGGCGCAACCAGGACCCAGGGGCAGGAGTTAAGAACCCTGGCCCTGGGGTCATGCGTCGCCCTGATCATGATGGACCCGAAAGCAAGATGCATTGCTATGGTTCACGTGGTCCTGCCCGAAAGCTCCATAGATCCTGCAAGGAGCCAAAAAAAGCCGGGCCATTTTGCAGACACGGCGGTGCCGGCTCTTTTAGAGGAAATGAAGAAGTTAGGCTCGGATAATGTGGGCAAAGGGATGATCATTAAACTGGTCGGCGGCGCCAACGTCATGGATCCGAACAACACGTTCAATATAGGCAAGCGAAACGCTTTGGCCATTAAAAAGGCGTTGTGGAAATTCGGCATGGGGCCCAGGGCGGAAGACATTGGCGGTCGAATCAGCCGCAGCGTTTCCGTGGATGTCGACACCGGAAAAGTGAAAATAACCTCCCCTGGCAGGGACGGTTGGGAATTATAATCTGGAGGAAATGTGTCATGGCGAAAATCCTGATAGCTGAAGATGACTTGATCACTAGGAAAGTGTTGTACAAAATCGTGGAAGGCATGGGCCATTCCGTCATTATGAGTCCCAATGGTCGCCATGCCTGGGAAACTCTGGAAACCAACCCGGACATCTCCATGTTGATCACGGATGTCATGATGCCCGAAATGGACGGCCGGGAACTGATCGAATTGGTCCGGGCCCGTGAGGAGTTTCAGAATTTGCCTATCATCATCATTTCAGCCGTTGTCGGCCCCAAGGCCGTGGCCAATTTGTTGAAAATGGGCGCCACCTTGTTCTTGTCCAAGCCTTTGAAGGTGGATGAGACGAGAAAGTACATCGAAAGATGGGTGGAAGTATAAACGGAGACAAAACATGGCTATTCCGCCTGATATCAAAGACAGCATCGCCAAGGTCAAGCCTTTATCCCAAAGCGCGGTGAGGCTGATGTCCATTATGGCGGACCCGGACCATACCGTCGCGCAAATTGCAGCCGTAGTGGAGAGCGACCCCATTCTCACGGGCAACGTCCTGCGGGTGGTAAACAGCCCTGCTTTCGGCCTCAGGGCCAAAATCAGCACCGTGGCCAGGGCGGTTTCCTACACCGGAGGAAACATGGTGGTCGGATTGGCCCTGCACTTGTGCGCCAGCGGCATTTTTAACAACCCGCTGGACGGATACGAAAGCCAGCGGGGCTCCTTGTGGAGGCATTGCCTGTTTACGGCCATTGCATCCAGGGAGATCGCCAGGTTTTCCGACGGAAAGGCCGACCCCGAAGTCGCCTATACGGCGGGTCTGCTTCACGACATCGGCAAAGCCGTCATGTCGGCCCCGTTGGGCGATTCGGCGAGAAAGATCGTCGCCATCGCCGATAAAGGAGAAATGCCCGATTTTGTGGCGGGAGAAGCAAAAGCCGTCGGCACGGACCATCCGGAGGTGGGAGAGGCTATCGCAATCCATTGGAGCCTGCCCGGGCCCTTAAGGGAGGTCATCCGGCATCATCATGCCCCGTCCAAAGCAAAAGAGGAATATCGCACGCTGGTTTATGCGGTTCACCTGGGCGATTTCATCGCCATGATGAGCGGAACGGGCACCGGCGCTGACACCATGCTTTATCTTTTGGACCATGACTATAGAAATTTCGTAGATATTTCCGCGGCGGAGTTGGAAAAGGTGATTCTGGACGCCGGCCAGGAATACCAGCAGGTGGTGGAGTCCATGTTTGGAAGTGAGGAGGAAATGCAATGAAAAAAGTAATCGTGGCCGATGATTCCGGCACAGCCCGTATGTTCATTATACGGTGCCTGCAAATAGCAGGGTTTGACGGCGCGCAGTTTATGGAAGCGAAAAACGGCGCAGAAGCGCTCACGCTTCTGGAGCAAGGGCCGGCGGACCTGCTGGTAACGGACTTGTTCATGCCAGAGGTCAGCGGGGAGGAGCTTTTGCTCAAAGTCAGGGGCCAGGACAAGTTCAAGGCCATGCCAATTTTGGTTATCACAAGCGCCAAAAACCCCGCAAAAGAACAGGAGCTTATGCAAGGCGGAGCTTATGCCGTCATTTCCAAGCCAATCAGCCCTTCCATTATGGTTCCTATTTTAGAAGCTCTTTCTTAAGAGGCAGGAGGAAAAATGACCTCGTCAGAGAATGTGACCAAAGCCGTTTTTAGAGCTATGAGCGACACCTTTGAAGGCATGGCCTTCGTGCAGATCTCCCGTCTTGAAGATGAGTCGCCGGACACCACTGCAGATGATATGATTTGGTCGCGGGTGGATGTAAAAGCTCCTGCAGCGGGCTTTATGGCCATCGCTTACACCAGGAAAGTGGGAGTCCACATCGTGGAATCCTTATACGGAATGCTGGAAGAACCCTGCAGTCAGGAGTTGCTCCAGGACTCTCTCAATGAAATCGTAAACACGGTGATCGGCCGGTGTATGAGCCTGCTGGTTCCCGCGGGGCAAACCTTTGAACTGGGGCTTCCCAAAACCGGCGAAGGCTGGCCGGACTTTGGAGATGCGGAGATACACGGATTTGCCACCATGGACGGGGGGCGGCTTTTGGCCATTACCGACCTGGGGGATTTGGATTTGCTGGGCGCCCCTTTGGAAGTGGAGGGGGGCGGCGGCAAATCTTCGGGCGGCGACGAGTGGGGCGACTCCGGCGAATCGGATGACGCCTGGGGGGCCTCCGGCTCCCTGGATTCTTCGGATGACGATTGGGGGTAGGGGGCTTTTTCCCTATCCCAACATTCCTGCCTCCCTCACCGCTTCGTGAAATAACCTCCCTTCCTTTTCCAACTGCTCACATAATATGAGGCTTTTATTCAGGTCCGAATCCATAATCGCCGTCTCAAGATCCTTGGCGGCGGCCTGGATGGCGCAGGCGCCCACGCTGGCCGAGGAGCCTGCCAATGTGTGGGCTTTTAGCCCGGCCAAGGTCAAGTTCCGCTCTTCCAGGGCGATGTGCAAGGTTCTAATCTGATTGGGAAGTTCTTTTAAAAATGCATCCAGCACTTCTTTAACCAGCGCACCGTCTTCCAACAGGCGGGAAAAAAGGCCTTCCAAGTCAAAAACATCCGTTCCCGCCTTAACGGGCGCCTCTTCCGCCGGCGTGGGCGCGGGCTTCGAAGGCGGGTTGGAGCTATCCAGCCATTTTTCCACAAGCTGATTCAATGCCGCCGGCTCCACCGGTTTGGAAATATAATCGTCCATGCCGCATGCAATGCACTTTTCCCGGTCTCCGGCCATGGCGTGGGCGGTCATGGCTATGATGGGAATTCCTTGATTTAAAACCCGGGACTCAGCGCTGCGAATTCGTTTAGTAGCCTCATATCCGTCCAATTCGGGCATCTGGCAATCCATCAGCACCAGGTCATAGGGTTGGTTCTCCAGCGCCGAGATCGCTTCCAAGCCGTTGGATACTGCATCCGTCCTGAAACCCAGGTTATCAAGGATGCTTAGGGCGACTTTTCGGTTTACCAGGTTGTCTTCCACCAGCAGCAAGCGATAGCGGCGTTTTTTCGCCTCCGCAATGGCGTGGCGCGTTATAATGGGCTTAGGCTCTTTGGGGCGGGGGATTGTATCGGCGCCCAGAACGGTTTGCAGGCAGTCGAACAGGACGGACTGTTTTATGGGCTTTGTCAGGTAGGCGGAGAAGCCGATTTCCGACAAACGGGCGGCGTCTCCCCTGTTGGCTATGGAGGTCATCATGAGCAGGGAGCTGCTGGCCAGGTCCGGATCGTTTTTGATCAGCCGGCCCAACTCCTCTCCATCCATCAGCGGCATTTGCATGTCGGTGATAATGAGCGAGTAAGGCTCTTTTTCTTCCAGAGCCGCTTTCTTAATTTTAAGCAGGGCGTTTTGGGCGTCCGGGGCTTCTTCATGCCGGCAACCCCAGGTTTCCAGAAGGACGCTCAATAATCTCCGGTTGGTGGCGTTGTCGTCTACTATCAGGATTTTACGGCCCTGGATGCTCGCTGTTGCAAGAGGCTCCCGGCTTTGCCTCTGCCTTTGAAAAGGAAGAGAAAACCAGAATGTGGCGCCTTCTCCGGGACGGCTGCTAACCCCTATTTCCCCGTTCATCAACTGCACGAGCCTTTTGCAGATGGAAAGTCCCAGGCCGGTTCCGCCGTATTCCCGGGTGGTGGACGCATCCATCTGGGTGAAGGGGGCGAAAAGGTCGTTCTGCTTATCCTCGGGAATGCCGATTCCCGTGTCGGTTATCGTAAAACGCAGGTATGCCTTATCCTCTTTGATTTCTTCTCCGACCACCCTGACGACGACTTCGCCCTCCCGCGTGAATTTGATGGCGTTATTGCATATGTTGATGATCAACTGGCGCAGGCGGCCGGGATCGCCTACCAGGAGTGAGGGCACATCCGGGTCCACCATGCAGACGAATTCCAGGTTTTTGGCCTGGGCTTTAATAGCCAGCAGGTCGCTCACGTCTTCCAGAGTAAAACGAAGGTCAAAGCCAATGGACTCCAGTTCCAGTTTGTCTGCTTCGATCTTTGAAAAATCCAGAATGTCATTTATTACAGTCAGCAGGTTGGCTGCGCTGGATTGGATGGTTTCGGCGAACTCACGCTGCCTTTCATCCAGGTCCGTATCCAGCAAAAGCCCAGTCATGCCAATGACTCCGTTCATGGGAGTGCGGATTTCGTGGCTCATGTTGGCCACAAACTGGCTTTTGGCGATATTGGCGGTCTCGGCGTCCTTTTTGGCCTTTCTTAGCGCCTCTTCCGCCTTTTTTCGGTCCGTGATATCCCGCGAGATGACCACAGTCCCGAGAAAATGCCTGTCTTTATCCCAAAACATGGAGGCGCTTGCCCGAATGTACAGAAGCCGGCCGTCCTTGGTGTACCGTTTGATCTCTTCCAGGACGGACTCGCCTTTCCGCATGCGGGCTATCAACTCGTCGGTTTTGGGTCTTTCTTCGCTGGGGACGAAATCCAAAGGCTTGCCCAGCACTTCCTCCGCGGTCCAGCCGAACAGCTGCTCAAAGGCCGGGTTGACATAAAGAACCTTGGCGTCCTTGTCGTACACAGTCACCGCGTCCGGGGTGGCCTCCAACAAAGCCCGGTTGCGTTCTTCGCTTGCGATCAACGCGGCCTCCGCGGCTTTTCGTTCCGAAATGTCTTTGGCTACAGCCACCACGCCCGTAGGGTCTTCACCCTCCCCGCGTATCAGCGAGATGCTCATCCAGCAGGGAAATTCGGTTCCGTCTTTCCGAACGTGCCCCATCTCTCCGTAGTTGCTTCCCTTGGAGGCCACGCGCTTTAGGAATGGCGCCACCTCATTTTCATATTGCGCGGCGGAGTGAAATATCCGCGCATGGGCGCCTTCCACCTCTTTTTGGGTGAGCCCATGCATGGACGCCCATGCGGGATTGGCGAATTTTATTCGTTTGTCCGATCCGGCGACCGCAATGCCGTCAACGGAATGGTCTATGGCGGTTTTCAAGTACTGGAGGGTGTCGTTGGCCTCCTTGAGCTTTTCGCGCTCCTGGTTCAGCCCATTCTGGATTTCTTCCCTGATGGCCTCGTATCGATTGGCCGTAACCAGCGAAAACAGGAAGACTATCAGGAATCTTGTTTTTATCGCGAGAGGATAAGGAAATGCACCGGTAAACTCCGCGGGCGGAATTATTATGGCTGCGGCGAGACAATAAACGCCCAAGGAGAACCACAGGCCCTCCTTTTTTCCTAATATAAAATGAGTAAGCGGGGGTAACAGAAAAATCCAGAAGAGCAAGGAGCCATGCCGGCCGCCGAGATGGATGAAATAGGTAAATAAAACGCTGGTGCAAAAAATCACGACCCGGTATACGATCCGCCCGGAGGGCATGCGCTTCAACAATAACAGCCCAATGGCTATGACGGCAGCCATGGCAAAGTCCAGAGAACCCAGCCCGGCGTTGCCGTTCCATAGGTTAACCAGGCCGACGGTAATGCAAACGAAAACGCCGACATGGGCGGGTATGATAAAGAAGAGACGCCTTCTGTTCTCTTCATAATCTGATTTTGGATTGTTAAAGTACGAAAAGTAATCCATCCCGCCTCAACATAGTTAAAAGCCGTTCCTGGCATATACCTCCGCCAACGGGAAAATTCCCTATCAGGAGGTTTGCCAGTCGATGCTTTCAAGCTCATCCACCAAGATTGTGAACTCAGCGTCAAGTTTTTCAATTAAAGCAACCACGGCGATAAAGTCCTCATTAACGCTCGCCATCTCAGTTTCCCTTGCTGTGTGCATCATGGCCATGGCGCCGACATTGGAGGCGGCCCCTTTAATGGCGTGGGCGCATTTGCTTATCCCGGTAAAATCCTTTTTCTCTGCAAAGCCTTTGATCTCCAGCATTTTGCCGGGGGTGTCTTCAATGTACGCCTGAACTATTTCACGAGCCAGGTCTTCGTCGTTAAGCAAACGATCCAATAGGCCTTTTTTATCAAACACCGGATGCTTTTTGGGCATCTGTGCCTGGGGAGTTTTTTCCGGTTTGATTTTTTCCGCCTCGGTTTTCTCCGGCAGCCATTTGTGAATCATTTCAATGAGGGCTCCGGGCTCGACGGGTTTGGACAAATAGTCGTCCATTCCAGCCTCGATGCATTTTTTACGATCCCCCTCCATGGCGTGCGCTGTCATGGCTATGACGGGCGTTTTCGGGTCGAGCACGCAGGATCGGCGGCTCCGAATGCGCCTGGTGGCTTCATACCCATCCATGTCAGGCATTTGGCAATCCATGAGCACCATGGTGTATTTTTTCTCGCAAAGGGCTTTCACCGCTTCCCTTCCATTGGCCACGGCCTCTGCGCGCAACCCCAGTTTTTTTAGGATGCTCAGGGCCACTTTTTGATTGACCGGGTTATCCTCGGCAACCAGGATGGAGACATCCGGCCTTTGCAGGGACGTCAGCGGCGGCATTTCAAAACGGGGCGGCTTGGAAATTTTATGGGATCCGCCTTCGGCGTTCAAGGCGCTCACCAGGCTATTGTACAAAGCGGATTGTTTGACGGGCTTGGTGAGGCATCCTTCAAAGCCGGCGCTCTTCATCCTGAATTCGTCCCAGCGTTTGCCCATGAAGGTCATGATCAGCCAGTGGGCGTCGGCGAGCTTGATATCTTTTTTCGCCAGCCGCCCCAATGTTTCCCCGTCCATGTCTTTGAGCTTGTTGTCCGCAATAGCAAGGGCAAAGGGATCCTGGGACGCCGCGGCCAGGCGCAGCTTCTCAAGAGCTTCGCCTCCGCCTTGGGCTTCCTCCGGCCTGCAGGACCACGATTTAAGCATGTTGACCAGTTGAAGCCTGGTTGCGGCGTTTTCCGCAACCACCAGCACCCGCTTGTTGTGCACGGCGAGGTAGGGGGAAATTTCCTCCTTGGCCTGGGCCTGTTTTCCAAACTGGGCGGTGAACCAGAATGTGGAACCCTTGCCCTCCTCGCTTTCCAGCCCTATTCGGCCTTTCATCATTTGAGCGAGTTTTTTGGAGATGGCCAGGCCAAGCCCTGTGCCGCCGTAATTCCGCGTGGTGGAGGCCTCGGCCTGGGTGAAGGCGTCAAACAATGATTGTTGGCGGCTGGGGGCGACTCCTATGCCCGTGTCCGTCACCGAAAATTTCAAGGCCAACAAGTCCGGCGCCTGCTTGAGCAACTCCACCCGGATGGTGATGCTTCCCTGGGCTGTAAACTTGACGGCGTTATTGGCCAGATTCAATACGATCTGACGAAGCCGGACCGGATCCCCCTTAAGGCGGAAAGGGACGTCCGGGTCAATGATGCAGACGAACTCCAGGCCTTTTTCCTGGGCCCTTAAAGCCACAATGTCGCTGGCTTCCTCCAGGGTGTTGCGCAGGTCGAAATCAATGGCTTCCAGGTCCAGCTTGCCTGCTTCGATTTTTGAAAAGTCCAGGATGTCGTTGATGATCTCCAGGAGGGAATGGGCGCTGTTGCGAACCGTTTCGGCGTACTCCTTCTGCTCCCGGGTGAGCTCCGTCTCCAAAAGCAGGCTGATCATACCCACGACGCCGTTCATGGGGGTGCGGATTTCGTGGCTCATGTTGGCCAGAAACTCGCTTTTCGCCATGTTGGCCAGATCCGCTTGCACGGCAAGGCGGTTGGAGTCCTCAATAATCATTTCCAACTGCCTGTTTGCGTCTTCGGTCTCCTCTTTAGCGCGTCTGAGCGCTTGCTCCACTTCCTTTTGGCGGGTAATGTCCAGCAGAATGCACTGGAATCCCATTATGTGGCCGTCAGAGCGGGAAATGGGATGGATGTTGCTGGAGAAGCAGCGTTTTTGACCGCCCGGCAAAGTCACCCAGTCTTCGTAAATGCCCCCAACGCCTTTTTCCAGGATCGCATGAAACCGCTTGGTGAACCGGGCCGCGTCTTCGGAAGGCATGAAGTCCCTGATTCCCATGCCCTCGACTTTGTCCTTTTCCATTCCGAATAAGGACGCTGCCACTTCATTGGCCAGGATGACATTGTCGTTTGCGTCAAAAAACAGGATGGCTGAGCCGGCGTTTTCTATCAGCGCCCTGTAGCGCTCTTCGCTTTCCCGGATTTTTTCCGCAAATTCCTTGTTGTCGCGGGTGAGCCGGGCTTTCTCCAAGGCGTTGATGATGGCGTGATATAGAATATCCAGATCGTTGATGGGCTTGATCAAATAGTCCCAGGCGCCGTTTCTGAGGGCGTTAACGGCTTCGCTCACTCCCCCGGCGCCCGAAATGACGATGACCGGGGTGAGCGGGGACTCTTTTTTGATTTCTTTTAAAACCTGCAACCCGTCCATCCTGGGCATACGCAGGTCCAGGAGCACCAGGTCCGGCGATTCCGTACGGAATTTTTCAAGCCCCATAATGCCGTCATCGGCAAGAACCACCTCAAAATCGTAGTCTTGCAAATAGGCTGAAACGCTGTTTTGAATGGCTTTTTCATCGTCAACAGCAAGTATTTTAATGGGCTGGTCTGTCATTATTTATCCTGGTATTCTATAGAGCATCGCCACATTTACTGAACTCCTCATAGAAATACAAGAGTATTATAGGGCCTCAATATGCAAATTGTCTCCTTTGGGCCAAAGATCCGCCCTGGACGCCAAGGAATTGAGGTTCACAGGTTTGGCCAGACAGGCGTTGGCGCCCGCCTCCAAGGCGGATTGGCAATCCGGGCCGTCCTGCTTTTTGCTTAGAACAACCAAGGGAATTCCTTTGCCCGCCTCCTCATCCCGGATGGATTTGATCGGGGCGTAGCTGTCGGAGGATAGCAAGGCTTCCTCCGCTATAATCAGGCTGACGTTTTCATTTTCCTGCAAGCGCTCCAGGATTTCGTGGGCGTTTCTGGCGACAATGACCTTGGCCCCCACGTCGCCCAGTATTTTGCGCAAGGTGAAAACATGGCGCATGTCTCTGTCCGCAAGCAAAATGTGCCTGCCGTTAAAAAAGCGCTCGTTTTCAGGATGCAGTTGCAGAGGCTCCTGCTTGACGGGCGGGGACGGCTCCGGCTCCCCGGGAGCTCCCACTCCCTCCCACGGCCGGACGATGGGCGGATCCGCGGGCGCTGCATAGACTTCCGGGATGACCAGGGTGAAGGTGCTGCCCGCACCCGGTTCGCTTTCGGCGCGCACGGCGCCGCCTATGAGACGGGCGATTTCCCGCGAGATGGTCAGCCCAAGGCCGGTTCCGCCGAACTCCCTGCTGGTGGTTCCGTCGGCCTGGGTAAAGGCTTCGAAGATTTCCTCCATTTTTTCCTGGGGAATTCCTATTCCTGAATCCATCACGGAAAAGGCCGCGCATTTGCTCGGGGAATAACCGGGAAGGGCGTCTTCCTTCCTGGGGCGGCTTACCCGCAAAACCACGGAGCCTTGTTTGGTGAACTTTAATGCATTGGAGATAAAATTGCGCAGCACCTGCTCCAGTCTTTGGCTGTCGGATTGGACTCTCAGGGGAATGTCCGCGTCCATCCTGACGGAAAAATCCAGGCCTTTGTTCTTGGCCAGGGGCAGAAATTCCCTCTCAATGGCCTGGACAAAGGTTTTGGTCTCAAAAAAGGAGGAGTTCACCGCCATTTTGCCGGCTTCTATTTTGGAAAGATCAAGAACCTCGTTGATAAGCAGGAGCAGGGCTTTGCCCGAGGATTGGATGGCCTGGGCGCATTCCAGGTCGCTGTCGGTGAGGTTCTTTTCCCGGTTTTCGCATAAAATCCCGGATAATAGGATAATGCTGTTCAAGGGCGTTCGAAGCTCGTGGGATACATTGGCGAGAAACTGGGATTTGTACATGCTCCCCACTTCCAAATCCCTGGCCCTGGCTTCCAGAAGTTCATGGGCGTTCTGCAGCTCCACGTTCTTTTTTTCAAGCTGCTGATAGGCGTCCTGGAGCTTTTGCTCCGAGGCCTTTCTTTCGGTCACGTCCCGGCCGCTAAAAACCACGCCGCCCACGCCCGGAACGTCCATTTGGGAGTTTAGCACCCCCTCCAGCCAGTACCATCCGCCGTCCCTGTGGCGGAAACGAACGCCTTCCAGCTTAATGGGCTGCCCGGGATTTGTTAATGCTTTTTCCAGGGCTTTTTCCACCATGGAAACGTCCTTGGGGTGCATGTTGCGGCTGGTGTACTGGCCGATAACCATTCCAGGCTTGTACCCGTAGGTGGAAAAAACGGAAGGGCTGGCGTAGGTGTAGGTGTTGTCCGGTCCTATGATCAAGGTGATGTCAGAGGAGTTTTCCGTCAAAGCCCGAAAGCGTTCTTCGCTGGCCGTAAGCGCCCGGGCCGCATTGATGTCCTTGAGGGCTTCCACGCCGTGGGTGGCTATGAGGGCGGTCAGCTCCAGGTCCGTATCCGAAAAGGGATCGTCGGGGGCTTTTGAGAGGATGCTCAGCCCCAGAATGCTTTTGTCCGGGGTATAGATGGGGGTCAGCAGCAGAGAGGCGCCTTCACACCCCTCGAGGGCGGCGTCCAGATATCCGATTCCTTGTTCATAGGCATTGATGATAACCGCTTCTCCGGCGTCCCAGAGCTTGTCCAGCAAGGCGTCCTGGGCGTCAGGCAGGGGGATGGACCATCCGCGGCGCTTGGCGTCGGTGGAACATTTTAATACCAGTTCGTCATCCCCGCGCAGGAAAAAACGCCCCTGTCCAGCCGCGGCGTTCTCCATCAAGGCGCTTAAAAGCATGGTGCACAGCTCGTCTTCTGTGCTGCAGGCAGTGAAAAACAGGGTGCAGTCGGTAATGTGCTTCAGCCTTCTGCTGTACTCCATGAGCTTTTCGGAGCGCTCCTGCACCAGGGCTTCAAGATTTTCCTGATAATCCTTATTCTCCTTGCGTAATTGCGCCCGTTCCAGGTTTTTTCTCACCGTGTGCAGGAGGATGCTAAGGCTTTCTATGGGCTTGAATATGTAGTCCCAGGCGCCCATTTTCAAGGCATTGACGGCGTCTCGCGCCACCCCGGCGCCGGAAACCACGATGAGAGGCACGTCCGGCGACTCCTTGCTTAGAATGGAAAGCACTTCCAAACCGTCCATTTCCGGCATGCGCAGGTCGACCAGAACCAGGTCGGGTTTTTCCCGGCGAAAGAGCTCCGCGCCCAACCGGCCGTTTGCAGCTTCCACGACTTCATAGCCGTTATCCTCCAGGAACGAGGCAAAGCTCCAGCGGATAGCGTCTTCATCGTCTATGGTCAAAATTTTGGGAGGTCCGCCTTCCATCAATTCCTCGCGAATCGGTTTAACGCCATTGCTGGTCGTTGGTTGTCGTCCATAGTCCGTTTGGGCCTGCGTTTTCAAAAGCATGAGTCCGAAAAAACAGGATGCAAATTCCGGGCCATGCGCCTCCCGGGACGGCCTGCGAACGACGCCCAGTTACTTTCTCTTGATTCCCAGTTTTTTGATGCGTGAAAACAAGGTGTTGTGATTGATTTCCAGCAGTTCCGCGGCGCCTCCCGGGCCGCGCACCTTGCCGCCGGTCTTTTTTAAGGCCCATAAAATATGACGGCGTTCGTTTTCCTCCAGGGACAGGGCTTCCCGGTCCAGAGCGAAGGAAGCGCCGCTTTGGAAGAGATCCGGGATTTCCAAACGGGCGCCGGAGCTCAGGATTGCGCTTCTTTCGATGACGTTTTCCAACTCCCGCACATTGCCGGGCCAGTCATAGGCCACCAGCTTGTCCAGATCCTCCGGCGTGACGGCGCCCCGGGGCTTTCCCAGGTTCTTGGCGTGCCGATCCAGAAAATAGTCCACAAGGAGAGGTATGTCTTCCTTGCGCTCCCTCAGGGGAGGAATCTTAAGGCTTAAAACATTGAGGCGATAGTACAGGTCTTCCCGGAATTTTCCGGTTTTCACGTCCTCCCGCAAATCCCGGTTGGTGGCCGCCAGCAGCCTGAAGTCCGAGCGCAGGGTGCTTCTTCCGCCCACCCGTTCAAATTCTTTGTTCTGAAGGACCCGCAGCAGCCGGACCTGGACTTCATGGGAAATGTCGCCGATTTCGTCCAAAAACAGGGTGCCTCCGTCCGCCAGTTCGAACCTGCCCAGGCGCCTTTTGTCCGCACCGGTGAAAGCGCCTTTTTCGTGCCCGAACAACTCGCTGGCTATGAGCCCTTCCGGAAACATGCTGCAGTTGACGCGGATGAATGGTTTGCCGGCTCTGGAGCTTCTTTCGTGGATGGCTGTTGAGATCAACTCCTTGCCCACGCCGGTTTCCCCCAAAATCAGGACGGTGGAGTCCGTGGCCGCAATTTTTTTTACGTCATTCAAAACCTTGCGCACGGCCGCGCACTCGCCCACAAATTCCACGGGAGGCTGAAACTCGCTCTGCTGTTCCTCCAGATACCGCTTTTCCTCCTCCAGTTTGCGGATAAGAGCTCTGTTTTGTTCGTGAATCCGTGCGTTATCCAGCGCGATGGCGGCCTGGGAGGAGAAAAAATCCAGAATGCGGATGTCCGATTCCTTCAGGGCGCTGGGAAAAATCCGGTTGTCCACGTACAACACCCCCAGGACCGTCTCCCGGAATTTCATGGGAACGCAAATGCACGAGTGGACCACTTTATTCTCCAGGGGGTGGGACTGGCGGGGCGCCTCGGTGAGGCGAAACCGGGCGCGGCCTGTGAAGGCGGCTTCCCGCACCATTTTCATGCTGGATTGAAATTCGGGCCGGGATATGTCCTGCTCCATGATGTTCCGGGCGGCCCTAAGGACCACGGCGGGCTTGCCGGTCTCCTTGTTGACCAGAAAGACCGCGCCCCGCTCGGCGCCTGTAATGCGATTGACAGTGGCAAGAATATGACGCACCAGGTCCCGGTCGTTCCGGATGGTGGCCAGCTCCTGCCCCAGCTTCATGATTTCCTCCAGCAGGTTTTTATCCGTGCGCAGGTCTTTTAAGAGGAATCGCAGGTTGTCGGGAACCTGATCGTGGAGAAAGGAGTCCAATAGCTCGGCGCTTTTCCGGATGGCGCCTTTGGCTTTTTTTTCCTGGCCCATGGACAGGTACAGGCGGGCCATTTCCATGCGGGTCCGGGCGAGCTGAATCTCGTGGCCGGACTCCTCCAGCCATTTTTCCGAGAGCTTCATGGACCGGAGGACCTTGCCGGCTTCCACGCCCCGCTTTTCCTCCAAAAGGGCCTGATACCGGTACGCTCCCCCTTTAATAAGGATGTTCCGGCTCTTCTGCCATTCCTTGAGATCCTCCATGGCCAGGGCCGCCTGGACCGCCGGGAGCTGGCCCTGCTCCATGGCCCAGAACATTTCGGCGTTTTGATAAATATGGGTTTCTATTTTAATGCCCCTCTCCCGGGTGACCCGCACGGCCTCGCTCAAATACGAAACCGCTTCCTTTTGATTGTGGTTGCGAAAATGGGCCAGGGCCAGGTTCAGGCTGATGAGGATGGAGTTATAGGTGTTGTTGGTCTGGAGAGCATGGTCCAGGGCCAGGTCCAGGTAGTAGATGGCCTCTTCGTACTGCCCCAGCTCTATGAGCAGGCTGCCGATATGGTAGCCCACGTAGCTGCCCACGTATAAGTCGCCCACGCTGCGGCATTTTTCATAAATGGCGTCCATGAGGCCCATGCCCCGCTTGATCTGGCCGTTGAATGCATAGCAGACCCCCACCACCTGGGCGGACAGCATGGGAAAGCGGCCCCTGGGATACTTGTCGATGTCCGAGACCACCTCCTCGTAGTTGCGGATCACCTCCCGCAGCCTGCCCTGGGCGTACAGAAAAAAGGTGCTTAAAAAAACCGCGGATCTTTTCAGGGTGGGGTCGTCGATCTTCTCCGCCAGGGCCCAGCCGCGATTAAAGTGGCGCATGGCCTGGTTGAAGTGGGAGCAAAACCACTCGTTTTTCGCCAAGTGCATTTCCAGAAGCGCCGTATGGGCGTCGTCCTTCCGGTCGCGGGCCTTTTGCACCGCGGTTTTGAGCGGGGGCACCGTGGCTTCCACGTCCGGCGCCAGCTCCACGATCTTGGAGACGGCGATAACCGCATTGGTGAAGAGCTCGTACGCCTGGGAGGAGGTGGACATTTCCAGGTCGTCGATGATTTTCTGGTAGCATTGAAGCGCCTTTTGGTGGCGGTGGGTCTTCCGGTAAATGTCTCCGGCCTTCATGAGGACCTTGCACTCCTGCTCGCCGTTTTTCAAATGAATCAGGTGGCTGGAAGCCGCCAGAACAGCCTCGTCCTGGCTTTGCATCTCCCGGAAGTAAATCCCCGCGATGGAGCGGTGCCAGAGCTCCTTTTCCGCCTGGGGAACGGACTGGGCGATCTTTTTTCTTTGGGCCTCGTTTCTGAAGGAATAGACGCCGGGGCCTTCCTTCTGGAGGATTTTTTTTTCAAAGAGTCCGTCCAGCTCCTGGAGGATTTCGCTGGCTTTCAGGCCGGACATTTCCAGGATCCAGTCTACGGAGAAGTTATCCTCGAACATGGCCATGAGGCTCAGCAGACCATGGTCGTCGAGCGTTGAGAGAGAGGACGGCGTATTCAGGTCAGGCATGGGCGTCTGCTCCGAAGGAAAACAATTTTTAGGCGGTTTGGAAGACCGGAGAAATCATAGCCTGAGCGGGGCGCGGAAGTCAAGCATTATGCACGATATATAAAACCAGTTTGATATATAACGCGCCAGACCAAGCGTCTTATTTCGTGCTGCACATTTAAACTATTTGAAATAATTGAATAAGCAAAAAAAATTGCGCTTTGGAATACATTATGCACTATCCTCCCATGGGCCCGGAGAGCGCCGGGGATCATCCCAAAGCCTCCTGCGGCCCGGAGGGTGAAAATCCAGACGGATCTCGCAGAACGGATTTGCCAGTGATATTATTGTTAGGGAATATCGTTGGATTTCGTCTTATTTCGCAAACGCGTTCACTTCGGTCTTAGGAGTGTTTTCGCTTTCCAATAGGGTGAGGCCTGATTTTCCGCCGTTTTAGGCAAATAATCGACAACTTCAGGGAGCAAGAAATGTTCGCATTTACCAAGGCGCAACAGGCGATACGCAAAGCCGCAAAGGACTTTGCCAAGGGGGAATTGGACAAGGAAACCATTATCCAATGGGAAAAGGACGGAGCCTTTCCGACGGAGGTTTGGGAAAAGGCGGCGGACCTGGGTTTTTTGGGCATGCATCTGCCTGAAAAATACTCGGGAGGGGGCTTGGGCATGCTGGACAGCGTGGTCACCCTGGAAGAGATCTGCCGCAAGGACTCCACCGTGGGCGTTGCCCTGGGATATGCGACCCACGGGGCGGAATGTCTGGCCAAGTGGGGAAGCGACGCCCTTAAGGAGGCTTTCCTGCCCAAGGTCTTGGAAGGGGAAATGCTTTGCGCAGGCGCGTTCGGAGAAAGCCAGCGGGGCGGCGACCTTACCGCGGAAGCCGTTACGGCGGTTAAGGAAGGCGACGAATGGGTGATCAACGGCCAGAAAACCTATGTGCCCAACGGCGGCCTGGCGGGATTTTACATTGTCCTGTGCAAGACCGGAGACGCCGCCAGCCTGATTCTGGTGGAAGCCGACCGCACCGGGCTTTCCGTGGAAGGCCTGGGCCGTAAGCTGGGGGGGAACATGACTCCCACGGCGAACATCGCCTTTGACAAAGTGCGGGTCCCTGCTGGAAACCTGGTGGGCGAGGAAGGCAAGGGGCTCGCCTACGCCAAGGAATTCACTTCGGAGAACAAGATTCTTCTGGCGGCGCAGGCTTTGGGGACCGCCTTCGGCGCTTACGACCGCATGATGGAGTACGTCAAGGGCCGCGAGCAGTTCGGCCGCAAACTGGCCCAGTTCCAGGTCAGCCAGCACAAGATCGCGGACATGGCCGTGAAAATCGAATTATCCGCCTTGATTACCTACAAAGCCGCCTGGGTGCGGGATGAAGGCAAGATGGATCCCACCTTGTGCTCCATGGCAAAGATGACGGCGTGCCGCACGGCCATGGAAGTTAGCGGCCAGTCCATCCAGCTTTTCGGCGGATACGGGTTCATGACCGAGTACGAGGTGGAGCGCTCCTATCGGGACGCCAAAACCCTGGAAGTCATGGCCGGCGCAGCCGCCGTGCAAAAGGACATCATCGCCCAAAGCGCCATCGGCAGGATTCGGTAGCCGCTTCTAACCAAAATAACCGCAGCCCCCGGGGGCTGGACAGGCATAATAAGGAGAAATCATGGGAGTTTTAAAATACACCGAGGATCATGAGCGGTTCCGCCTGCAGGTGCGTGAGTATATGGAGCAGGAAGTGCTTCCCCATACCATGGAGTGGGAGGAAGCCCACATCGTCCCCAAAGAGGCCTGGAGAAAGATGGGCGAGGCCGGATACCTTTGCCCGTGCATTTCCAAGGAGTACGGAGGCCCGGGGCTTGACTTCCTGTATTCGGTCATCATCACGGAAGAAATGGCCGCCATAGGCCAGGCCGGTCTGGCGGCCATGCTTCACAGCGATATTGTGGTCCCTTACATCAACTCCTACGGCACGGAAGAGCAAAAGAAAAAATATCTCCCCGGCTGCGTGTCCGGCGACATTATTACGGCTGTGGCCATGACCGAGCCCGGCGCGGGCAGCGACGTGGGGGGCCTGGAAGCCACGGCCGAAGAGGACGGCGACGAAATCGTCATCAACGGCGTCAAGACCTTCATCTCCAACGGCATCAACTGCGACCTGGTCGTTTTGGCGGCCCGCAATCCTGAAATAGCCGACAAGCACGCCGGCGTGTCCCTGTACCTTGTGGAAGACGGAACGCCCGGCTTCACCCGGGGCAAGCACCTGGACAAGATGGGCATGCACAGCCAGGATACGGCGGAGCTGTTTTTTTCCAACTGCCGCATTCCCAAGGAAAACATTTTGGGCCAGAAAGGCCATGGATTCCTCATGCTCATGGAAAAGCTCCAGCAGGAGCGGCTCATGAGCGCCATAGCCAACGTGGCCGGCGCGGAAAACGCCCTCAAGTGGGCGGTGGCCTACGCCAAGGAAACCATGGTGGACGGCAAGCCTTTGAGCAAGTCGCAGGCCGTCAAGTTCAAGCTGGCCGAGATTGCCACGGAAGTCAGTATGAACCGCGTCTTCCTGGACCACTTGATCAACGAGCACATGGCCGGCAAGGACGTGACCGCCCTGACCATGATGTCCAAGTTCGCCAGTTCGGAAATGATGAACGAGCAGTTAACCGACATTATGGACATTTTCGGCGAGTACGGGCTTCTGGAGTCCGGCCCCATAGCCAAAGGCTTCCGGGACAGCCGCATCACCACCATTTTTGCAGGAACAACGGAAATCATGAAAACCATTATCGCCAAGTTTTTGGGGCTTTAGCCCCCAGGCTGGCTTTAGCGACTCTTAATTGCAGTTTAACCCTTGAAAACAAAGGAGTTTGTCATGGAAAAAATGCTGGATGGCAAAGTAGCCATTATTACCGGATCCGGTCGTGGAATCGGCAAGGCCGCAGCTATGCTGTTCGCCGCTGAAGGCGCCAAAGTGGTTGTCAGCGACATCGACCCCGCCCCCGCCGAGGAAACCGTGGCTGAAATCAAGGCTGCAGGCGGAGAAGCCATCGCCTACGCAGGCGACGCCACGGCCGACGATTTCGCGGAAGGCATTGTGAAAGCCGCCGTGGACGCCTGGGGCGGTTTGCATATTATCGTGAACAACGCCGGCTACACCTGGGACGGCGTGGTCCATAAAATGACCGACAAGCAGTGGGACGCCATGATGGCCATCCACCTGAGAACCCCTTTCCGCCTCATCCGTGCGGCCGCCCCTTATTTCAAGGACGCCGCCAAAAAGGAAATGGCCGAAGGCGGTCCTGTGGCCCGCAAGATCATCAACATTTCCTCCGTCTCCGGCACCCGCGGAAACGCAGGTCAGATCAACTATTCCTCCGCCAAGTCCGGCCTTCTGGGCATGACCAAAACCATGGCTCAGGAATGGGGCCGCTACAACGTCCAGTCCAACGCCGTGGCTTACGGCTGGGTGGAAACCCGCTTGACCGCGGCCAAGGAAGACGCCGGCGCCGTGGATCGCGACGGCGAGAAAGTCGCCCTGGGCATTCCGGACGCTCAACGCCAGATGATGAAAATGGTCATTCCCATGGGCCGCGGCGGAACGCCCGAAGAAGCTGCAGGCGTGATCCTGTTCCTGGCTTCCCCCCTGTCCAACTACGTTTCCGGCCAGTGCATTGAAATGACCGGCGGCATGTAAGGATTATTCGGCGCCCTCGAAAAACGGGGGCGCCTTTGCACGACCCTGTATTCATATAACCCGGGCGGCCCTGGGGGTTTTAAGCACGGCCGCCCATTCCACTCAGTGCGGATGCCGCACAAGGATATCTTGAAGGAGGTCCAATGGCTGGAATATGTTCATACGGCGGTTACGTACCGCGCTATCGCTTGAACCGCGGCCTGGTCTACGGCGCCATGGGATGGATGAATCCCGCAAATATCGCCAATGCCAGGGGTGAAAAAGCGGTGGCAAACTTTGACGAAGACAGCATCACCATGGCCGTCGCCGCGGGCATCGATGCATTAAAGGGCGTGGACAAATCCACCGTGGGCGGCGTGTACTACGCTTCCACCACCATGCCTTACAAAGAAAGGCTTAACGCCGGCATTATCACCGCCGCTTTGGGCCTGAACGACCAGATTCGCGCTGCGGACTTTTCCGGCGGAATCAAAGCCGGAACCACCGCTTTGCTGGCCGCCCTGGAAGGCGTGGCCGCCAAGGGCGTGGACAACGTGGTTGTCACGGCTTCCGACTGCCGGCTCGGCAAGCCCGCTTCTCCCCAGGAGTTGATTTTCGGCGACGCTGCGGCCGCTCTGGTTGTGGGATCCGAAAACGTCATCGCCGAATTCAAAGGCGCTTTCTCCACCACTTACGACTTTGTGGATCACTACCGCGGCGAAACCGCCAAGTTTGACCGCGCCTGGGAAGACCGCTGGATCCGCGACCTGGGCTTCGCCCAACTGGTGCCCGAAGCCGTGCAGGGCCTGTTGGAAAAAACCGGCCTGGCCATGACCGACTTCGCCAAAGTGGTGTATCCCTGCCACTACGGGGCCGCCCGCAAAGGCCTTAACAAGAAATTGGGCATCACCCCTGAGCAGGATCAATCCAACCTTCAGGTTGAAATCGGGGAAACCGGAACTCCCCATTCCCTGGTTATGTTCGTCAAAGCTCTGGAGGAGGCCAAACCCGGCGATAAGATTTTGCTGGTGAGTTTTGGAAGCGGCTGCGACGCACTGGCCTTTGAAGTCACCGAAAACATCGCCAAGTTGGCCCCCCGCGCCGCCATCACCGGAAGCCTGGCCAACAGGGCCGACCTGGACAACTACACCAAGTACCTGATCTGGAGGGACATTCTGCCCGGAGACGCCGGACTCAGAAGCGAAGAAGACCTGTGGACCCGTTGGTCCCAGCTTTGGAGAAAACGCAGGGAAGTCCTGGGCCTTTGGGGAACCAAATGCCAGGCTTGCGGCACGGTGCAATATCCCAAGCAGCGCATCTGCGTGAATCCCGAGTGCGGCGCGGCCGATCAGATGGAAGAGTACTGCTTTGCCGATAAAGTGGGCAAGATCGCCAGCTACACCGGCGACAACCTGGCCGCTTCCGTCAACCCGCCCGCCATTTACGGCCAGGTGGTTTTTGAAGAAGGCGGCAAGTACATGTTTGACTTTACGGATTGCGATCTGGACTCCCTGGCCACGGGTATGCCTGTTGTCGTGAGCTTCCGGAGGAAGTACTCCGATAAGCATAGGGACATTGCCGGTTATTTCTGGAAAGCAGTTCCCAAAAGAGAGGAGGCGTAATCATGGCTGACGGAATTAGAGATAAAGTCGCCATCCTGGGCATGGGTTGCACCAAGTTCGGCGAACGGTGGGACTGCAGCGGCGAAGACCTGATGGTGGAATCCTTTCTGGAGTGCCTGGCCGACGCCGGCATCGAAAAGAAGGAAATCCAGGCCGCATACTTTGGCGTTCATATCGACGAAGTGAACGTGGGCAAGGCCGGAACCCCTCTGGGCGCCGCCCTTAAGCTCCCCTTCATCCCCATTACCAGGACGGAAAACTTCTGCGCCACGGCCACGGAAGCCTTCCGGGCCGCCACCTACGCTGTGGCCTCCGGGGCCTACGACATCGTCCTGGCCCTTGGCGTGGAAAAACTGAAGGACACCGGATACGGCGGGCTGCCCGGCGGCGCCGCTTTCGGCACGGAAATGTTTCTGCGCGGCTCCAACGCCACGGCCCCGGGCCTTTTCGCCCAGTTGGCCACGGCTTACGCAGCCAAGTACAATATTCCCATGGAAAAGATCAAGGACGCCATCGCCCATGTTTCGGCCAAAAGCCACTTCAACGGCGCGATGAATCCCAAGGCCCACCTGCGGAAAGCGGTGCCGGAAGAAGCCATTAAGGCTGCTCCCATGATCGCTTATCCCCTGGGCCTGTTCGACTGCTGCGGCGTGTCCGACGGCTCCGCCGCGGCCATCGTCACCACCCCGGAAATCGCCAAGAGCCTGAAGCCCAACCAGGACATCATCAAGGTCAAGGCCCTGCAGATTTCCGTCAGCTCCGGCGAGGAAGAAACCTACACCAACTGGGACGGCGCCCACTTCGCCACCACCCGCGTGGCCGCTACCAAGGCTTACGAAGAAGCCGGCATCAAGAATCCGCGCGAAGAAGTGAGCATGATGGAAGTCCATGACTGCTTCTCCATCACGGAATTCGTGACCATGGAAGACGTGCATATCTCTCCCAAAGGCGGCGCCTACGAAGACGTCATGAACGGCTTCTACGACCTGAAGGGCGGCGGAGTTCCCTGCCAGGTGGACGGCGGCCTCAAATGCTTCGGCCACCCCATCGGCGCTTCCGGCCTCCGGATGATCTACGCCATGTACGAGCAGCTTCTGGAAAGAGTCCCGGAAGAGCGCGCAGTCAAAAACGCTAGGTGCGGCCTCACCCATAACCTGGGCGGCACCCCGGCCAAGAACGTGGCGGCCATCTCCATTATCGGAAGGGACTAATAAGCCCCTTAAGCCGGTATCGGGCGCACAATATGTGCGCCCGTATAAATACGATTTCGGGGACACGACCTTATCTCTGTGATGTGATTTTTTTCAAAATTGAAAGCGTGAGATAAGGTTCGCGTCCCCTGAAATCAAGCATGGCCGCGGCCCATGGTAATCATAGGGCCGGGCGGCCTCTGGAAAGGAGGTCATTTTCATGGCTGAGAATTTCCAAATTACGGAAGAAATGCAGGCTCTCGTGGGCTGGGAATCCGCCCCTTGGGACTTTGAAGTGACCGCCACCAGCGTGCGGGCCTTCGCCAGGGGCGTGGGCTACACCGATCTGGTGTATTATGACGTGGAAGCGGCAAAAGCCGCCGGCTACCGCGACCTTCCCGCGCCTCCGTCCTATCTGGGCACGGCGATTTTCATCCCTGGCCAGAGCGATGAATACCTGCCCTTTCCTCCAGGATACCAACCTCCCCTGGAGCACGGTCTGTCCGGGTTGTTGGACGGAGGAACGGAAACCGAATATTTTGAAGACATTTGCGCCGGCGACACCCTCACCTGCGTAAACAAACTGGCTGGCCTGGCCACCAAGGAAAGCAAAGGGCTGGGGACCATGCTCATCATGAGCGCTGAGGCCACCTATACCAACCAGGAAGGCAAGGTCGCCGCCATTCAGCGCGCCCAGGTCATTCTCTACTAGGAGGGAGGTACAGCATGGCAATTACGTGGGAAGCAATCAACGAAGGAGACCTGATCCCGGAACTAAAAAAATGCCCGGGGGTCACCCAGCTTGTCAAATACGCAGCCGGCTCCGGGGATTTCAACCCCTTGCACCATGACTATAACTTTTTTCAATCCAAGGCCATCGGCTCCATTATTGTCCACGGACGCTTTAAGTACGCTACCATCGGCGAATGCGTCTCCAACTGGTTGGGCCATGCAGGCCGCATCAAAAAAATGTCCTGCCAGTACAGGGGCATGGATTTTCCGGACCAGGAAATCACCTGCAAGGGAAGCGTGGTGCGCAAGTTTGAGGAAAATGGCGAAAAACTGGTGGAGCTTTCCGTCTGGACGGAAAATCCCGAAGGCAAAAACACCACCCCCGGCCTTGTTGTTGTGGCTTTTAAATAAACGATTTCGATTGCAGGCCGTTTTGTTGTGATGGTTTCATCTGATTAGGTTTTACTGCGGGGCGGAGCCGGGCCAATAGTCTCAGTTAAGGGCGATTCTCCTTTTGGGAACGGCGGGGGCTGATAGCAGCGTCAGTAATTTTTTGCTGCGTTATATTTCGTACACTTCCAGGCCGCTCCGCCCCGGATTCCCAGTGTGCGCGTTTTTAATGCCATTGACGCGCCGTCTCACCATAAAAATGCGCCGCCGAATGCCCGGCGGCGCGTTTTGCTTTTGCCTGGAACGAATTTGGGTGTGTGGGGGGATTACTTGGCCAATTGCTGGAGAATGAGCAGGGCCTCGTTTAAAGCCAGGACGCCGTCTCCATCCGCATCGGCCAGGATTGCCGAGGCAGGGAGTGCATCGGCGCCGGAAAGCGCCCGCAGGAGCAATCCTATGTCTTCCAGGCTTAGAACCCCGTCTCCCGTGATATCGCCCGCCTTGCGGTTTGGATCGGTTTCTCCCACCTCCATCATGCCGTTGTGGTTGGCGTCTTCATCGCCGTCGGATACGCCGTCGCCGTCGGAATCCGCTTCCAGGGGATTGGTAGCGGTCGAGGGGTCGGCGTCCGCAACAAAAACGCCCGGGGCCGTGTCCGCCGTTCCCGCGGTGTATCCCAGTTCGGTCCCGTCCAGGATGCCGTCATCGTCGCTGTCCGGGTTGCAGGGATTGGTTTCTCCGGGGTCCTGCTGTCCGTTGTGGTTGGCGTCTTCGGTTCCGTCCGGGATTCCGTCGTCGTCCGAGTCTGCGTCGTTGAGATCCGTACACCCCCCGGATTCCACAATGTCATCCAGGCCGTCTTCGTCCGTATCCGTATTCAGGGAGATTCCCAGGTCCGCGGCCAGGTCGGAAACCGTGTAGGTGGTTTCGGGGCACGTGACCGTGATGATGTAGGAGCTGTAATCTTCTTCATATGGGTAGTAGGCTCCTGACGTGGGATGGTCCAGGGAAGCCTTGACCGTGTAAAAACCGGCGGCAAGGGTTCCCGTGATGGGGTTGGCATCCGCCGCGATCACGGTCTGGCCGCTTTCGTTTTCCACCCAAATGAAAAACGCCTGATTGGTATAGCCCCGGTAGCCGCTGAGGGAGGAAGTCCCGTCCATATACACGGTGAAGGAATCCACTTCGGCGCCATTGGCGAACTGGCCGCATAAATCGAATTCGGAGCCCAGATAGATCTTTTCATCCAGGCACAGGACCTTGAATTTTTCTTCCAGGCTGCCGTCCTGATCCTGGGCGTTGACTGTCACTTCACAGAAAAAATCCGTTCCCGCGGGTGTGAGGGTCAGAAGATTGGCGTCCATCTGCGCCTGCAGATCGCCCTGGCAGGAGGACAGAGCGTCCAGGGTTACGGCGTCGCCGTCCGGGTCGTAGGCTTCCAGCCTTACGACGGTTTCCTGGTCAATAACCATGTCTTCCGGGGGCGGGTCGATCACCGGCCCATTGCCGCCGCCAAGGGGAGGGTAGGGATTGCATTCACCCCCCTGGCAGGGTTGGATATTGTAATAAATAGTGTGATTGGGGGGGAATATGTAGTAGCCGATCGTGTTGCTTTGATCCAGTGTATAATAATCATCGTAGCTTCCACCCCAGCCCAGGTTCACGTGAATGCGTTTTCCCGCGCCGTCCGAGGCGTAGCCGTCCGCGACGGTCATGTGTCCGGGCATGGAAAGGAGCACGGGCCTCAGGTTATCTATTTCGCCCCGAAGGGTGGAGAAAAAGTCCGCGTCCGTGATGTACTTGTCGTAAATGGGGGCGTAGCCAAAGGCGCGCTGGAAAGCATCTCGGTTGAAAGCCGCCCCGGTTCCATCTATTCCGAAATTCGCTTCATTGAGAATGCCCAAATCCCGCATGAGGGCCGCCACCTCGTCCTGCTGGTAAACGGGGGCCGATCCGTTGATCTTATTGGGCATGGCCGCCCAGTTGAAAGGCCTGTTCATGACCGCCGTGAGCGTCTGGCTGTTCCAGGTATGGTTGAACACCCCCGACCCCGAGTCCGGATGGGCGTGATAGCGCATGATTTGACCCAAGGCGGTCTGGGTGCATCCGGTGAGGGTGGGTTGTCCGTCCACCCGGGGGTTGAATTTATTGTATGGGCAGTCCTGGTTCCATTGGGTGGTCAGTAGATAAGTATCCGGGGTGTAGTCCTTAAACCCTGCCTTGCGGGCGCTGGAGAGGAAGTCCCAATAAGAGGCGTTAGTGGATTCGTCCAGCCCGCTTTTGACGGCTGCTTCCGGAATTTCCAACTCATCAAGCAGTACCTTAATATAAGCGGGAGGCAGACCGGAAAAGGAGGCGTTGAGGGAATACGCCTTGACCGGGACGCGCACCGTATCTCCGGCCACAAGGATGTAACCTCTGGGCGAAAGCGTCACTACGTAGCCGACCGTTTTCCCTGATTCCGGCGTGGGCTCCACGGCGCTGATGGAGCGCCCGGATTGAATATATCCCAGGAAATTTCCGGCGACCTCACGGGCCAGGGTTTCGTTGACGGGTTCGGCCCAGGCCGAGGCGGCCATTGTAAGAATTCCAGCCAGAAAGATGGCTGTGAATACAAGATTACTCAGTCGTCCGCCCCGAGTAAGAAATGGGTATACGCGCATGGCGCCTCCTTTCCTGTTTTGGATCGTCGGTGGATAAAGACTAACAAAACAGCAGGATGGGAACAAGCTAATAATTCATTAAACAGGGGCAGGCGGCAGGGGGGGCTATATTGGTTGTAAATTTTATGGTCCGGTTATTTTTCCCGGGCGCAATTAAGGCTAATGCTTTATACCAAGGCGCCTTCAAACAAGTAATCATATTCTTGTTCGAGTCCAGGAATGACGCTGGGACCCGGCTTGCGGACGATCCTGAAAAGCGGATCGCCCTTGCCGGGATGACGGTCTTCCGAGGTTAACGGAAACTCCAAGGGAGCCTATGATTTTCAGGGACATGACCTTATCTCCCCGACAGTCATGCAATTTACCGAGCGAGAGTGTGGAGATAAGTATCGTGTCCCCGCGAAATCGTTCTCCCCAACACCGAAAGATCAGGCGGTTTCCGTGTCTGCGGAAAACTCCGCGCTTTTCGAACTTGAGGGATATCGCCTAAAAGACGCCGCGCCCACCACCCGCCGGGTTTCCTGGGCGATGCGCAGCTCTTCGTTAGTGGGAACTACAATAATTTTTACCGGCGACTGGTCCGTGCTGATTCGCCGGGCGCCCCGGCCGGGGGCGCGGTTTTTCTCGTCGTCCATGGCAATGCCGAAGGTCTCCAAGCCCTGGCAGGACAGGCTGCGGACTTCCGCGCAGTTCTCGCCGACGCCTGCGGTGAACACAATAGCGTCCAGGCCTCCCATAACGGCCATGTAGGCCCCAATGTATTTTTTTATGCGATAGGCGTACATTTCCAAGGCAAGGCTGGCGTGGAAGTCTCCGGTTCTCTTTTTCTTCAAAAGCTCCCGCATGTCGTTGGTTCCGCACAAGCCTTTGAGTCCGCTTTCCTTGTTCAGGAGAATGTCCAGCTCCCTCAGGTTCATGCCCAGGCGCTTGCCCAGGTAAAACAGAACGGCGGGGTCGATGTCTCCGCATCTTGTGCCCATGACCAGGCCTGCAAGCGGAGTCATGCCCATGGTGGTGTCCACGCATTTTCCGCCTTGGACGGCGGCCATGCTGCCTCCGTTGCCCAGGTGGATGGTGATTTGGTTGACCTCCTCGGGCTTTTTGCCAAGATAGCCCGCCGCCTGCTCCGCAACGTAGGCGTGGGAGGTTCCATGAAAGCCGTATTTCCGCACCTTGTGCTTTTTATACATGTCCCAGGGCAGGGCGTACATAAAGGCGTAAGGCGGAATTGTGCGGTGAAAGGCGGTGTCGAAAACCGCCACGTGCACGGCGTTGGTGAATACGGCCCTGGCCACCTCAATGCCCAGGATGCATCCGGGGTTGTGAAGCGGCGCCAGGGGAACCGTCTCCTTCAATTCTTCGATCACCTTGTCATCGATCACCATGGTCTCAGTCAGTTTATCGCCTCCATGGACGATCCGGTGGCCAACAGCCTGGATTTCGCTTTTGTCTTTAACCACCCCGTATTCAGGATGGCGCAACAGCTCCACCACTCTTTTCAGGCCGTGCTCATGGTCCGGAATAAGCCCCTGCTCTTCGAGTTTGAGAACTTCGCCGTTCTCAAGGATTTTTTCGTGGGTTACGGCGCTGATGCCTTCTCCGATTTTTTCCACAATGCCGCCGGCCAGCCTTTGTTCGGCTTCCATGGCGAAAAATTCGTATTTGATGGAGGAACTGCCTGTATTGATGACTAAGACTTTCATGATTGAATTACCTGCCCGGCCGTTTTTTATTAAAATAGCGCCTTTTTGCGGGTTCATGGCGCCCGAGGGGCGGCCTAAATGACCCGTGGTCTTATAAAAATTACTCCAGAATGACCGGCGAGTCAACCGGATGTTAGGCCGCTGGAAAAGATTGCAGGTTGACCCGTCCATAAAGAAAGATTTACAAAGACCGGGACCATAAAGCCTTTGACCTAAATTGGGAGACGAAACATGACGATCAGGAAAAGGCCCCTTGTTTTTCTCGTTGCAGCGATCAGCATTCTGTTGATCGCCTGCCCTTCCCCCGCCGGAACGGATTCCGCTTTTGAACCTCTTTTCCCCATTGAACTGAAGCACGATTTTCCCCAGGCCCAAAAAACCTTCCAGGAAGCGAAAGACTTGATCCTGGAAAACTATTACACCGCCGGCATCAGCGAGGACGCCTTGTACTGGGCCGCCATCCAGGGCATGCTGCGTTATATCTCTCCGCCCAAGAATCCGGAGTTGGCAAAAATCTGGACCGCCGGGCAATACGAGCATATCTTGGAATCCCTCACCGGTGTGCAGGTGTCTCTGGGTTTTCAGAGCACGTTCAACCCCAAGGAGGGAAGCCTGGATGTGGAGGAGGTGAGCCCCGGGTCTCCGGCGGCGGACATTCTCCAGCCTCTGGACCGCATTCTTCGCATCAACAAGACGCCGTTAAAGGGCAAGAGCGTGGCAGAGGTTCAGGCCTTGCTGGCCGGCGAAGAAGGGGACCAGGTGGAGCTGACGGTGAATCGGGACATTAAGATTTTCAACGTCACCCTCACCCACGAAAAGGTGGAGGCGGAGAACGTCAAGGCCACTGCCTTGGACAACTCCGTGGCTCTTCTGGAGATCAAGCGCTTTTCCGCGGGATTGTCCGACAAACTGGCCGAGGAGCTGGGCGCCCTTGAAGAGCAGGGCATCACCCGTTTGATTATCGACATGCGGGACAACCCGGGCGGCGTTTTTATGCAGGCCCTGGCGTGCGCGGAATTGTTTCTGCCCGAAAAAGCCGTGGTTTTGCGGACTTTAAAGCGGGACACGCAAAAAGCCAATTACATCTCCAACAATAAAAATCCCTTTAATTTTGAATGTATTATCCTGGTGAACCAACGCACGGCCTCGTCTGCTGAAATCCTGGCTGCTTCGTTGCGGGACAACGGCAAAGCGGTCATTGTGGGAACCAGAACCTACGGAAAAGGCGTGTTTGAAAAAACCTTCACCCTGGAAAACGGATGCCGGTTGAAATTCATAACCGGGGCCATGTATTCGCCCGGCATGCAATCCTGGCAGGGCCGGGGCCTGGCGCCGGACTTTTTGGTGGAGCAGGACGAAAAGACCCTGGCGGGGCTGCGCAAGCTCCCGCCCGCCCAGAGGATGAAAAAGGACGTGGCCCTGATCACGGCCCATAAATTATTGCTGCGGTAAAAAAAAGCGGAAAGGCCCATAAGGCCCTCCCCCTCATAGCATTTTACGCTTGTCAGGTTTGCTTGCGGCGCAGGCCCAAAGCGGCGAGCAACATGGCCAGTGCCGCCGGAATGAAGGGGAGGCTTCCAGCGCCTCCCAGGCTGTCCACAAAGCAATCTACAAAGTGATCATCGTTCCATTCGCCGCGGTGGTAGTGGTAGGGCGGATTATCGTCATCGCCGCCGCCCGCGGATTTTGTCAGGCCAGCAGCGAATACGGTGAAGTGCGTCGTGGTGAAGGTGACGGTTCGATTTTTCTCATTCACGCTGACCACTGTGATCCCGTCCGTTTTCCAGGTCAGGCTCACCGTGTCGAAATAATACACGAGCGTCGGTGCGGTATAGCCCTTGTAGGGCATGGTGATGGTAATGGGCGTACTGAAGGTTTGTCCGCTGGGGGTGAAAACAAAGGGTTTTCCCACCCCTTGGATATACGAGGGCAATGCCGGTTCGGGCAAAAGTTCGCCCACGGTGAACGTGATGCCCGGGGTGACGGTTATGCTGCCTGCTTTCCGAAGGGGCTCCTCCTGGTAATCCACGGCGCCCTGAGGGAAGACCAAAGACATGCCCGGATACATCCCGGAGGTGACGGTGATCACCGCGCCGTTGGAATCCACGTTAAAGGGATAATACAGCAGGATGCCGGATTCCTCCGGATCGGGAACGGCGGAGGTCAGCCAGGGGTCGATCCAAACGTCGCCGTTCAAATAGGCGTCCGGGTCTCCGTAGGCGTCCCAGTAGTTGTAGCGGGCGTCCACAGTATAGTTTGTGTTGTTTTCCACACTGATCCATCCGGGCGCCGCCCCCTTCCGTTCAAAATCCCCATAGGAAATAATGTTGTTAAAGTTGACGGTTGCGGATAAAGGTCCGCTTCCGTTCAGTTGCAGGCACATGATGTCCGATTTTATGGTATTGGATCTCATGTCCACAAAAAGGGCGTTGTGTAGGCACGTTCCGCCTGTCATAACAAAGGGAATGTCATCACCGTCTTCAATCGGAGCCTTGGGCTGCGAAACGTTTGCCGCGTTGTTGATCATGGTGTTGCCCAAGATCTGATTGGTGGTCTTCCTGGCTTTGGCGGGATCGAACAGATAAGACGTTTTGGACTGGGGATCGTTGACCGCCATGATTTCAAAGGGCGTTTCGTTGTAGCCGGCGTACAGGCCGCAATAGTTGCTGAAGGTGATGCCATGGGCGTTTTCCGCCTTGTTGTTCCAGCGGATGCGGCCGTCGGGATAGATGATCACCTGAAAGTCGTTCCAGATCGGGGCGGCGCCCACGGCGTAATAGGCGTCCACCCAGTGCTGCATGTACCACCGGAGAACCAGGCATTCTTCGGGCACGGTTTTGCCGTCTCCGTCCACATCTCCTGCCTGGAAATGGCGGTATCCAAAGCCGTTCATGCGCACTTGCTGGCCGTTGTGGGTTTCGTAAACGGCATCGCCTGTGTCCACCCAGTCGTCGGAGTTTGCGAACAACAGGGTGTACTCCGAATAATAATTGGTGAAATACCCCCTGCTCTCGTAATCCCAGATCCCCTCGGTTCCGTATTGCTGAGCGGCCAGTTCCACGATTCCGTTGGAAGTCATGGAAAAATGGGTATAGTACTCCACGCCGGTTGCAGCCGTGTAGGACACGGGGAAGTCGAAGCCAATGGCGGCTTCTTCCATGGGATAGTCGTCCAGGTCCTCATCCTGTTTTATGGGCTCCTGGTAGGCCGCCCAATTGTCGGCGTTGGTCGTGTTCACTTCAATCCAGCCATATTCCGCGGGTTCGGCGCCCAGGCCGGGAATGGAATCTTCCACAACAATGCCGGGGCCTGCATTGGCCTCAACATCCCTGTCGTCAAGGGGGCCGCCAAGGACTTCGACTTCCAAACCGTCGCCGTACGAAAAAGGCAGATCCAAAGAATCCAGGGAGAACAGAGAGTCGTCCAGGGTGCATTCGCCGATGGTGTTGACGGCGACGAGGTCGTTCCAGGAGTTTTCCAGATAGATGCCCGCAGCATTGTCGGCGATGACGTTGTTGGAGATATTGTGGCCGGAAGAATAGTAGGAGTAGATGCCTTCATCCTGGCTGCCTATGATGACGTTGGACTGAATGACAGCCTGTTCTCCCGCCGTATAAAAGTCTGTCTCGTCCTTGTTCAAGTAATAAGATCCTGTGTTAAGGGCGATGCCGGTCCCATAAGTGTCATAAATCAGGTTATTAAGGACTTGCATATTGGGGCCGCCGACAGCGGCTTCAATGCCGTAATTAGCATTGCTGGTGAACGCATTGCCCTGGATCAAAAGATTCTGGCTTCCTTCATACACAAAAATGCCGGCCCATCCATTGTCATGAAACCAGTTGCCGGTAACCGTGACGGCCGATTGCCATACGCCCTCCAGGGTCAATCCGTCTTCGCCATTTTGGGCGAGAATGGAGTTGGTCAGGGTGAAACTGGGAGCGTCGTAGTTCTTCAATTCAATGCCTGGCCATTCACAGTTTTCAAACGAGCAATGATCTATCACGCTGCCCGGCGCAGTAGGAGTAATGTTCACTAAGTACAAGCCGCATTCGGCGCCGTATACCTGGGCGTAGCTCATGTTCACCGAGCCGTTTCCGGTCACGTAGATTGTATCCCATGCGCCCCCCCCTTTTCGCTCTATCCCAGTGAAGACGACAGGGCTTTCTTCCGATCCCTGAACCTGCAGGGTTCCTGAGATCACCAGCGTAACGTTATAGGAGATAACCAAGGTGGTTTCCACGGCAGGGGAAATGTTTAACGCGTCCCCTTCATTAATGATGAGATCGTCGTTCAATTGATAATTGGGGCTTTCACCGGTCACAACCCCGCCGGAAAGGCCCACCAATTGGTCCAGGGTGTAAGTCGTTCCTCCGCCGGGGGTGTAATAATCGCAAAAACCCTGGGCGGGAAAAAAGACCATAGCTAATGCAATAACCGCCAAAGACGCAAATGCACGTAGAGTGGCCCGGGAGAAGTCTGTGGAATTCATGGTCCCTCCTTGCATAGGAAAACGTTCGCAACGTTAGTTGGTTTGTAATGTGGTGGAAATTGTAAATTTGAAGCTCCAATAGAGCTAAATCAAGTGACGTTATAATGCAAGTGAGAAATTTTTGAGCGGCAAAGGCCAGGTTGAAGCTCATCCAAATCTTAAATCGCCCTTTCTGTGCGGTTGCTATTAAGCGCCAGTTTTTACTACTTATTTTGGATATAAAAGCGGACCTTTCCAATGAATTGATTTGGCGGGATTGCTTGTGCGTGTGATCCCTTTCACATTTTAAGCAATGAGATTTTGGTTAAATCCGGATAATTCGGCGGGTATGGACGGTTATTTTCAGTATTTTCGGTGGATTGCTTATCATTGTTCAGAAACGCCCTTGTTTTTTCTTCCTAGATGCCGGGCATAGTAAAAATGGGGGAAGCCATTCCTTAACGGCTCCCCCCTTTCTAATGCTTACTGTTGTTCAAAAATGTTTGTCAGCCGTTTTCTTTTGAAATTCCGGTCCAAGTCCACGGCAAGATGCTTAACCTCCTGCATGGGAGGCTCTATACTCCTCAAGCAGGCGTTCGGTCCGGGTTAAAATTTTTCTGGAATAAACCCTGTCCGCCATTTTGTCATAAATGGGCCGGGATTTTCTTTTAAGCGCTTCAAGCACTTCCGGCGGCGTTTCCACTTTTTGCACGCCGTATTTGAGCATGGCTTCCAGGCATTTTTTATTGTCGGCCCTGGAGCCTTCAATAAAAGGAGTCTGCCAACTTTCTCGCTGGGCGGAAATGCGTTTTTGATACTCTGCGGGCAAGGCGTTCCATGCTTCCATGGAGACCACGAAAACGGCCGGAGAGTATCTGACATTGGTAGTGTTGACGTACCTGAGCACGGAGTACATCTGAGTGGATACACCCCATATGGGAGGGCCGATATAAGCCTCTGCAACGCCTTGCCGTATGCCGGCGTTGAATTCGGGAACATCCACCGGGACGGCGGAAGCGCCCATGGTTTCAATAAACGAGACTTCAATGTCGCCGCACCAGGTGAGAAACTTTATGTTTTCAAAGGACTCCAGCGAGGCGATGGGCTTGTCCACGGAATAAATCTGGTCAAAGCCCTGATCCAGCCATAAAAGGAGCTTAAGGCCTCTGCTTTGGGTGATTTCATCAAAGGCCGGATACATGGCCTTGCGGATGTAATCCACCTCGTCATAGCTGTTGAACAAGAAAGGCAGGCTGGTGACGCCCAGATCCGGGCAGACCATGAATGCAAGCTGCGCTCCCGATCCCGCAGCCTCAAGTTGGCCGGCTTGCACCTTTTTCAAGACGTCTTCATCGTCCCCCATGATTCCGCCGAAATAGGTTTTCAGGATGAGTTTCCCGTCCGTAGCCCCCAAAAGGCCGGGGACGAAAATTTGATTGATCTGGGTTGCGTAGCCAACCCCTTTCGGAACCAAGGAGCCGGACTTCCAGATATATTCATAGGTTCCGGAATATGCTGACCCGGGAAACAGGATCAGCGCGACAAACGTAAGCAGGACCAGCGCACAGGCGACTTGTTTTTTCGGCATCTTTCCCCCTCGCAATATAAAAAATGCGGCTTTGCGGCCGGGCAAGCCTATTGGCTTTGTCTGAATTCGTCCAAATTGTCCACGATCTCGTCCAGGATCTCTTGGGAATAATATTCGCCCACCAGCTCGTCCCATAGAGGCCTGACCGCGGCGTACAAGGCGTGTTCCATGTTCGGGCTCATTTCAACCTTCGTAACTCCATATTTGAACATGGCTTCCAGGCATTTATCGTTGTCCTGCCTGGAACCCTCGCAAAAATCCGTTTGCCACTGCTCCCGGGCGGCCATGATGTTTTGCTGCTGCTGGGGCGACAGGGCTTCCCAGGCTTCCATGGTAATAATGAACACGCTGGGAGAGTACCGCACGTTGAGTGCGCTGATATATCTTACCACCGAATACATCTGGGTGGACAACGCCCATATTGGGGGGCCTATGTAAGCGTCCGCCAGGCCTTGCCGCAGGGATGTGTTCAGCTCAGGAGCGTTAACCGGAATGGCGGTGGCGCCTATTGCGGTGAAAAACTCCTCTTCAATGTCGCCGCACCAGGTGACAAAGCGGACCTTTTTAAACTGATCCATGGCGTCCAAAGGGAACTTTACGGAATAAAACTGGTCAAACCCCTGATCCAGCCACAAAATCAGCTTAAAACCCTTGTCATTCAAGACCCCGTCATAAACCGGGTACATTTTCTTTTTGATGTAATCCACTTCCTCCCAGTTTTTGAACATCATGGGAAGGTTGACGGCGCCCATCTCCGGACAGACCATCAACGCGCCCTGCACCGATGTGCCGGTGCCTTGCAACTGGCCTATGCGCATTTTTTTTAAATAGTCCTCGTCGTCCCCCATCACACCGCCGTAGTACACCTTTAAAAACACCTGGCCGTCCGTAGCCTTGGCCAGGCCGGGATTTAAAATGTTTTGAATTTGATTGGCGTAGCCCACCCCCTTGGGCACCAGCGTCCCTGCTTTCCACACCACCTCTGCAGCCGAAGCATACCCGGGCGCAGCCAAAGTGAGGCACACGATGGAAAGCACGGCCCAAAAAAGACTTCTAGCTTTCATGACAGTCTCCTTAAACAGTTCCAATTTTTGATAATCAAGGCCAGAAATGCGTCTCTGAAAATTAAGGCTCTCATATCTTGACTGTAGAGTCAATAATAATAGTTTATATCCTTTAAATTAGGATTATATCTCCTGGTATTATTTATATACAGTCAATGGGCAGTTCAATGCCGCTCCGGTTTAGACAGCGCCCCTGAAACCCATGCTTTCCTTATGAATCCTTTCGGGAAAGGCCGCCGGCTGGGGGGCGCCCATAAAAAACTTGCCCACGCGCCACGCCCCATGATTAAATGCACTAAAACCGTGCTTGATGCACATAAACCCTTGTCCGTTAACGCCTGTATACTGGGAGATGCCGCATGAAGAACAGCGCATTGTTTCAAAGTTGGGGCCGGTTCAAAAAGGGGATGGACCCGGAAAGCATTCAACTCGCCTTCGCCAACCACCTGGAATATTCTCTATCCAAGGATCAATACACAGCCACCTTGCGCGACATGTACACCTCCTTGGCCCTATCCATCCGCGACAGGCTTGTGGAGCGCTGGATTCGCACCCAGGAAGTCTATTATGAGCAGGACGTGAAGCGGGTCTACTATCTATCGGCTGAATACCTCATGGGCCGGGTCATGACCAACAACCTTATCAATTTGGGCATGTACGAGCAGACCGTAGAGGCCATGAACGCCGTGCACGTGGATTTTAAAAGCATTCTGGAGCAGGAGCCGGACATGGGGCTTGGCAACGGGGGCCTGGGCAGGCTGGCGGCCTGCTTCCTGGATTCCATGGCCACCCTGAGCATCCCCGCTTACGGCTATGGAATACGCTACGAATTCGGCATCTTCGATCAGGAAATCAGGGGGCTGGAACAGGTGGAATGCCCTGAAAACTGGCTTCAGTACGGCAATCCCTGGGAGATCGCCAGGCCGGAAAAGACGCAGCGGGTGCGCTTTCAGGGGCGGGTCGAACACGTTCGCCAGCCGGACGGAAGCATCCGGGCGGAATGGGTGGACACCAACGACGTGATCGGCGTGGCCTATGATACGCCCATCAACGGGTACGCCAATGAGACGACCAACACCTTGAGGCTCTGGTCGGCCAGGGCTTCCAAGGAATTCGACCTGGAGTATTTCCAGCACGGCGATTATATGAAAGCCGTGGAGGAAAAAAATCGCTCCGAGACCATATCCAAGGTGTTGTATCCCAACGATCAGGTGTATCAGGGCCGGGAATTGCGGCTTAAGCAGCAGTATTTCTTTGTGTCCTGCTCCATACAGGACATTATTCGCCGTTATTTGGTCAATCATGACGACTTTGACCAGTTTGCAGCTAAAAACGCCATTCACATGAACGACACCCATCCGTCCCTGGCGGTGGCCGAACTCATGCGCCTTCTGGTGGACGAGTACAACCTGGCCTGGGAGAAAGCCTGGGAAATCACAACCAAAACTTGCGCATATACCAATCACACCCTGCTGGCCGAGGCCTTGGAAAAATGGCAGGTTTCCATGTTTGAAAACCTCCTGCCGCGGCCTCTTGAAATCATTTACGAAATCAACAAGCGCTTTTTGCGGCAGGTTTCTTTGCGATATCCCGAGAATCCGGATAAAATGAAGCAACTTTCCCTGATTGGAGAAGGGGAGGAGAAGCGCGTGCGCATGGCCCACCTGGCCATTGTGGGCTCCCACTCCGTCAATGGCGTTGCGGCGCTCCACAGCCGCCTTTTGATGGAAAGGGAGCTGAATCATTTCTACCAGATGTTTCCCGAGCGTTTTAACAACAAGACCAACGGCGTCACGCCCAGAAGGTGGCTTGCGGCGGCGAATCCCGGGCTTGCCCGTTTGATTTCCAGCGCCATTGGGGAAGGTTGGGTAACCGATCTTTTTCAATTGGAAAAGTTGGCGGAAAAGGCGTCGAACCAGGGTTTTATTGAGCAATGGCGGGACGTCAAGCAGGAGAACAAGGAGGATTTCGCCGCCCTGGTGCGGGATATGACCGGAGAGATAATCAACCCCGAATCCATATTCGACTTTCAGGTGAAGCGGATCCATGAGTACAAGCGGCAGACCCTGAACATCCTCCACGTGGTCTACCGGTGGCTTTCCCTCAAAAGGGGCGAGGCTCGGGATTACGCGCCCCGGACCTTCTTCTTCGGCGGAAAGGCCGCCCCGGGGTATTACATGGCAAAGCTCATCATCAAGTTCATTTGCCACGTGGCGGATATGATCAACAAAGATCCCCAGACCAATGACCTGCTTAAGGTGATCTTTCTGCCCAATTACAGGGTGTCGCTGGCGGAGCGGATTTTCCCCGCCTCAGACGTTTCGGAGCAGATTTCCACGGCCGGATATGAAGCTTCGGGCACCTCCAATATGAAATTCGCCATGAACGGCGCCTTGACCGTGGGAACGGCGGACGGCGCCAATGGGGAGATCCGGGAAGCGGTGGGGGATGACAACATCTTTATTTTCGGATTGAACGCCGAAGAAGCGGCGGAACTTGGGTCCCGTTACAATGCCCGGGATTATTTGGGGGACCAGGTTTTGGAGCACGTTTTGAGTCACATTTCCAGGGGGCTCTTCAACCCGGAAGATCCGGCCTTGTTCCATCCTTTGTCGGACATGCTGCTCGGGAGGGATAAGTATCTCAATCTGGCCGATTTTCATGCCTACGTCCAATGCCAGGAGCAGGTGGACGCCTTGTATAAGGATCAAATGGAGTGGACGAAAAAGTGCATCTTGAACGTGGCCCGTATGGGCTTTTTTTCGTCCGACAGGACTATTTCGGAGTATAATAAGGACATTTGGAAAGCCGAGCCGGTGACTGTGACCCGCGGGGAGGGAAAGACGCCGGACGCTCAGGGAGGAGGCGATTGTGGGGGGGATCAATAAGGATTGGCTGGCGCCGTGCGGCTTGTATTGCGGCGTGTGCGGCATCATGTATGCGGATCGGGACGGAAACGAGAAGTTTAAAGAGCGCTTGTGCAGCGTTTATGGGACCAGGCCCGAGGATATCAAGTGTAAAGGGTGCATGGCGGAGAACGAAGAGGACGTTTTTTTGTACTGCCGCTCTTGTCCCATTAAGCAATGCTGCGTGGAAAAAGGGATTGAGGGGTGCTATCAGTGCGACGCCTTTCCTTGCGGCCACATCAACAATTTCCCCATGCCCGTCGGCAAAAAAGTCATGCTGAGAGCCGTGCCGCAATGGCGGGAGTGGGGAACGGAAAAGTGGGTTGAAGAGGAGGAAAAGCGCTACCATTGCCCTGAATGCGGGTACAAGTTGTTCCGGGGCGCTAAACGTTGCAGAAACTGTAAGGCGGAGGTGGATGCGGATTAGGCTGACGGTTGATTGGGCTGGGCGTCAAGGACCTTGCGGATGGACTTGGCCAGTTCGGACTTTACGAGAGGCTTCATGGCAAAGGCCTTTATGCCCATGTCCATGGCTTTTTCAGGCGTGATTTTATTGCTGTATCCCGTGCAAAGAATAACCGGGATGTCGGGCCTGATCTTCATCAATTCCGCGGCCAGAACGTCTCCGTTCATGTCCGGCATGGTCATGTCCGTAATAACTATATCAAAACCATTGGGCTTATTCCGTACAAGCTCCAATGCCTGGAGGCTGCTTGTGTGCGTGGTGACTGTGTAGCCCAGGCGTTCGAGCATTTTTCCTCCCAATTTGACAATGGAAGGCTCGTCATCCACAAAAAGGACCTTTTCCCTGCCTTTGGGAGCGTGGCCGAACCGGTTTTCCGGGAGAGCTTCGGCTTTGCCTTTGACCAATGGAAGATAAATGGTGAATTCCGATCCCCCTCCCACTTTACTGGACGCCAGGATTTCCCCTCCGCAGTTCTGCACAATGCCGTGGACCACGGCCAGGCCCAGCCCGGTGCCTTTGCCGAAACCCTTGGTCGTGAAATAGGGCTCGAAAATGGATTGAATGGCGTCGGCTGGAATTCCGTATCCCGTGTCCCTTATACCCATTTTCAGGTATTCCCCGGGGTGAAGGTTGGGAGTTCTGGAAGCCAGTTCGGCATCCACCAAAACGTCCGCCAGGTCAACTTGCAGCAGCCCTCCTTTTTCCTCCATGGCCTGGACTGCATTGGTGCAAAGATTCAGCAATACCTGATGGATCTGAGTGGGGTCGGCCATGACCAGGGATTCACTTTGTATATTCTGCTTGATTTTGATGGAGGGCGGCACGGTGGACCGGAGCAGTTGCAGCGTCTCTTTGGTTATACTGCTGACACGGACGGGCTTGGGCTCTTCGCTTCCCCTCCTGGCGAAGGTCAGAATCTGCTTAACCAGCCCCGAGGCCCTGGTTCCGGCCCTCAGCACTTCCTGCAGGCATTCCTCCTGCTGAGCGCCGGGTTTTGCGTCGTCCAGGGCCAGTTCCGTGAATCCGATGATTGAATTGAGAATATTGTTAAAGTCGTGGGCGATTCCGCCGGCAAGCGTGCCTATAGATTCCATCCTTTGGGAGTGCTTGAGCCGTTCCTCCAGATCCTTGCGGATATTCTCCGCCTTTAGCTGCGCCGTGACATCCGTAATAACCGTTAAATATCCTTCAAGATTTCCGGCTTGGTCGTAACTGTAGTCCCAGGTGACCTGCAAATCCAATATGTCGCCGTTTTTGGCAAGAAAGGGCCGGGTGAAAGGATGCGGAGGCGGCATGTTATCCCTGATTTTATCAAAGCGCCGTTTTTGCACTTCCAATTCTTCGGGATCAGGCGCGAAATCCCAGGCGTATGTCCCAACGAGTTCCTCATACAGATAGCCGCTAACCCTCTGATAAGCCAAGTTGACGAATTTGACCTGGCCGTTCAAGTCAATTTCCTGAATGCCGTACGGCAGCGTCTCCAGCAAGGATTTGTATTTCTCCTGGCTGACGGCCAGCGTGCGCCCCGCTTTCCTTTCCCTGTCAAAGGCGTTTTTCAGGCCCTCCAGCATGATGGTGGCCGTGATTGTTATCATGGCGCTGATTAACATAAAATTGACGGTCATGACCCACCAGATATTGACAGGGTTCTCCAGGGAAGACGTCCAGCCTGGGGCTTTGTACGCTATAAAAACGCCTACGCCGATCATGGACAGTACGTTGATAATAAGAGACCAGACGGCCATGCGCATACCGCCTATGCCGCCCATCAGCACCGAGGCGCCGAAAAGCCAGATGTATCCGGCGCCATGAAAGCCCAGCGTAAAAAGCAAAAACACGCCAAGGGAATATAACATGCCGAAAGCGGCCCAGGCCCGTGCTTTTAAGGAGAGGCGTTTACCGGAGAAAAGCAGGAAGACGGCGGTGAAATACGCCAGAATGTCTACGATGGCTATATCGGGGCGATCCACCTGAAAGCTGAGGATTACGCTTGGGATCAACGCAATCGGCCCCAACACAGTGGTTACGAAAAAGAGGACGAACAAAATTCTTTCCCGCCAGAAAGAAAGCGGGTCATCCCTGGAAATGTGTTCCGGCATAAACCGGCTTTCCAGGGCGCTCCAATACATGCCCAGTTTTTGATACATGGTATGGAATTATATCATCGTGTTAGTCATTGAATTTAATAACGCATCCAGCCACCAGTAAATGGCGGAACCGTCAGCCTTTGCCAAAATCCCCTAAACCCAAAATTTTGGATGCAGTATTCGAGCCAAATTTTTTTTAGCGGAATAGGCAGGACGCGAATTTGGAAAAAAGATAGGCGCTAAACGTGCGGAAGTCGGTATGTAATATTTTGATATTGCGCCTATATTTTGTATGCGCCTTGAGGGGGGGGCGATCCGGCGCCGGCAAGGATTGCTCGGCGCCGGCGGGAAAAACGGTCCGCCCTGTTTATGCCTTTGGACAAAAGGCCTCCGGGGTCTGGGTTTAGCTGTTCCATCCAAACTGGATTTCCAAAGGAGCAGGGTTTGCGATGGTGTCGCACAGGGCGCACCTCTTGCAGAGTTCCTGCTCAAAGGACTGCCTCTCCACCTCAGGCAGGTCCGCATCCAATTTTACATGGATCGCCAGCCCGACGAAGCCCGTTGGGTTGGAAGACTCCAAGCCCATGGCCTTGGACGGATCGATGGGGCCGGAAACTCCGACTTGGAGCCCATTCAGCTTCACCCCTTTTTGCTCCATCATGATTCGGGCTATGTTGACCATGCACCCTCCCAGCGCCATGGCCAAAAGCTCCGGAGGCGTCGGCCCGGAGTCGTCGCCCATCATTTCCTTCTTCATGTCCATCACGATTTCGTGGCCGCGGCCCTGGGCGATAATCCGCCGGTTTTCTCCCGGCCGGACCAGAGTTTCCACGTGAATGACTTCCACCGTCATTTCCTGGCTGTCTTCTTGCATTGATTTTCCTCCTTTTTGCCCTGGTTGGTTTTTTGATCGATAATAGCGATTAATTATGATAATGCTTGTTTTGATCCTATGGATGAGCCTACGATAGACAGGCTGTGCCAGTCCAACAAATAGATTTGATATTCTTATCGCTTTTATCGATATAGAAGGAGAAAATATTGGATCTCCAAAAACTCAAGACATTCAGCACCGTGGCCTCCCTGATGAATTTCAACCAGGCCGCCGAGGTTTTGAACTACGCCCAATCCAGCGTATCCGCGCAAATCAAGGCTTTAGAAAATGATCTGGACGCCCTGCTGTTCCAACGCGTGGGAAAAAGGGTCAAGCTGACCCCGGCGGGCGAAAAAATGCTCCAATACACCCATAAGATGCTTGCCATCGAGCAGGAGGCGCGCAACGAAATAAAAGGAGAGGCGGCCGGCGCCTCCCTGCTGACGCTAAGAATGCCTCAGACCGTGGCCGCCTGCCATTTGCCCATGGCCTTGCCGGCTTTTCAAAAGCGGTTTCCCAATGTTAACCTGGACGTTACGTCTTGCGCCCTATTTTCCCTGGAGCACGAACTGTCCATTGGAACGGTGGACCTCGCCTTTCTCCTGACCGACACGGTGAGCGCCGCAAGCCTGGATATGGAAATGATCAGGACCGAAACCCTGGTTGTGGCGGCCTCGCCGGGTCATGAACTGGCCGGGAAGGCCGGTTTGGGCTACAAAAGCCTGGACGGACGGGTATTGTTTTTGCCCAAGGCGGATTGCGGCTATCGCATGGAGTTTGAGCAGGCCCTGACCTTGGAAAGGGTGAGGCTCGGCAGCCTGATCGAAATGAATTCCATTGAAGCCATTAAGGCTGCGGTCGCCAACGGCATGGGCGTGACCATTATTCCCCGCATATCCATTGAGCATGACCTGAAAACCGGACGCCTGATCGAACTGGATTGGGAGGAGCCAATGGAAACGGGCCTTTTGATGATTTGGCAAAGGGATAAATGCTTTTCGCCCGCCCTGGATGCCTTTATGGATGCATTCAGGCGCGGCGCGGCCGGATTTTGAAACCAATCCGGTCTCCAGCATCATAAAGCATTGGAACGGGGCGTGTTCTTGCTGATTTTTAAAAAATTCTATTATTTAAGATGGTTAGGCTGCAGGGCTTTTTTGAAAAATTTTTTGCGGGGGAGTGTGCTGAGGATGCTTAGGGGAAGGCCGGGCGGCCTCCCCCAAAAAACTATTCGATGGTCATGAGGACCTGGCCGGCGTCCACTTTGTCGCCTTCCTTGACCGTGATGGAAGCAACGGCGCCGCCTGCAGGAGCCGCAATGGGGTTTTCCATTTTCATGGCTTCCAGGATCATGACATCCTGATCTTCACTAACCTGATCGCCTTCTTTAACCAGAATCTGTACGATGGTTCCCGGCATAGGGGCAGCAACTTCACTCATGGGGTTCCTCCTGTTTAGTTGTTACAAGAATCGTCGGAATTGATAAATTCTTTATGCCTGGGCCGGAAAGGTGAGACGCCGGCCTGCATTCTCTCGCTGGTAAAGCGTCCCCAAAGGTGACGGAAAACCAAGTTAATGTCAAGAACAAAGGCGTTCTATAGGACGTCAGCGCTCTTTACAAGCCGGGAAGGGTCATGTATTTAATGCCCAGGCATGAGAAAGGATAAGACCATGACGCCAAAGCCTTTAAAGCATTTCTTCATATTATTGGGGATTTTTCTGTTTGCAGCCGTCCTGGCGGCGCCTGCATGGAGCGACGCGACCCAGGGCGCCGACGACATTGAAACCGAAGACCTGATGGAGCCTTCAGCGGTTGCACTTCCTCCTGTTGACGAGGTTTTGAACAAGGTGCAGGCCCACTACGGCCAAAAGGGATTTTGCTCCCAGTTCACCCAGGTGGCCACGCTGACGGGCATGGGCATCCAGGACACCGCCTCCGGGTATGCCTGTTTTAATTACCCGGATAAAATGCGTTGGGAATATGAGGTCCCGGAAGAACAGGTGATCATTTCCGACGGAAAGCGTTTGTGGGTGTACAGACCCTTGGACAATCAGGTGCTTGTGGGCGATTCCAAGGATTATTTCGGAGCGGGGGAAGGCGCCAGTTTTCTTACGGATGTGAACATCCTGAAAAACCAGTTCGACGTCTCTTGGGCCGAACAAGCCTGGCAGCACTCCGCCGGATTGCAAAACGCCTGGGCTTTGAAGCTTACTCCCAAAAAGGAGAATCCGGACTTTACGGTCCTGTATTTGCTCATTAACAAGAAAACATGCAGCATTTTCGAAACCGCTTCCTTTAATAATTTCGGAGACGAAACCCGGATTAATTTCGCGGAGCCTGATTTTTCAATGCCTCCCAAGGATTCGGAATTTGTGCTAACCATCCCGGAAGGGGTTGACGTCATGGAGATGTCCGGCGCCCCGGAGGGAGAATAGAATAAGGATCAGGAATCATGGACGCTAAGGCAACCAATCAGGAAGAAACCGCCCGTCTGACCGAGCGCGTGCGTCAACTGCTCAAGGAAAAAAACGCCGTCATGCTGGCTCATAATTACCAGCCCCCTGAAATCCAGGATGCGGCCGACATGTGCGGGGATTCGCTGGAGCTTTCCATCAAGGCTTCCAAGACCGGCGCCCAGGTCATCGTGTTCGCCGGAGTGCATTTCATGGCCGAAACCGCGTCCATCCTGTCGCCCCAAAAAACCGTGATCCTTCCCCGGGAAAACGCAGGCTGCCCCATGGCCGACATGATCGATCCCCAGTCCCTTGCAAAACGCAAAGAGGAGCTGCCCGGCGTGCCCGTGGTCACTTACGTCAACTCCCCGGCCGCCGTAAAGGCCCTGACCGACGTCTGCTGCACCTCCGCTAACGTGGTGAAGGTCGTCAGCAGCATTGAAGGAAGCGAAGTCCTCATGGCGCCTGACAAGAATCTGGCCATGTTCGCCTCAAGGCAGACCGACAAGAAAATCCACATCTGGGAAGGGTGCTGCCCCTACCACGACGCCCTGACTCCCCAGGACATTCTGGCCGCCAAGGAAAAATACCCCAACGCCGTGGTTATGGCCCACCCCGAGTGCAGGCCGGAAGTGATCGACATGGCCGACGTAGCCCTCAGCACGTCGGGCATGCTGGCCTATCCCGATGCTTCGGACGCCGAGGTTTTTATTGTGGGGACCGAAGTGGGAATCCTGCATCCTTTAAAGAAAAGGCATCCCAACAAGACGTTTATTCCCGCCTCGGAAAAACTTCTTTGCCAGGACATGAAGCGGATCACCCTGCAGGATGTGATCCGCAGCCTGGAGAACATGACCGGGGTGGTGAAGGTTCCGGAGGAAATCCGGGTCCCGGCCCTGTCCGCCGTGGAAAAAATGACGCAATACATAAACTGACTTAAATTTTAAGATTTCTGAGTCAGGCCCTTCTCTATGACCTCCCGGGTTGCATACATCAGATCCGGGAGGTTTTCTTTATCATATTCGCTGGTGTCAATAGCCGGATGAATGATCATGGTTGCGTTGCCGCAATACAGATCCAGGGTGTCTGTGGGTAAAATATCCTTGGTGCCGACGATGGTCACGGGCAGGATGGGCAGGCCCAGGTCCAGGGCGAAGGTGAAAGCGCCCTTTTTGAAACGCAGCAGTTTTCCGTCGCGGCTCCTCGTTCCTTCAGGGAAGAAAAGCACGGAGGTGCCGTTGACGATTTTTTCCTTGGCTGCATTGATGGAGGCCAGGGCCTTTTCCGTATCTGAGCGGTCGATAAAAATATGGCCCAGCCTGGCGCAGGCCGCGCCTAAAAAAGGCACGCTCCTCAATTCCGCTTTCATGACCCATTTGAAGTCAATGCCCAACTGGCCGTAAAGCACAAAGATGTCATACTGGCTCTGATGGTTGGCGCAGATCACATAAGACTGCTTGGGGTCGATGTTTTCACGGCCCAAAATTTTTACCCGCATGGGGGTGACGATGCTGTTCAGCTTGGCCCAGGGCACGCCTGTAATCTGTCCTACGAACTTGGGATCCATAAACGTGCACAGCAGCATGGCAAGCAGCCCAAAGACGCAGGTGCTTACAGCAAGGACGGGTACAACGACCAGCCATTTGTAAAACTTGTAGAGCTTCCTATTCATTTCTCACACCATAAAGAATTGATAATTCAAGGGTACGCGCCGGAGAAAAATGACCTTCAGTCATAACTTCCCCGGCTCATTTTTTTACTTACTCTAACTAGTGCAGTAAACGAAATAGGAAAAACCTAAAAAAATTTCAATGATTATTTTTGGGGCAAAGCTGGTTTTCCCGGGCTTGCTCCAGGGGTGCGCACAGGCCAAGTTGGCAGGCTTTTTCAAGATCCTTGCAGGCTTGAGCGTCTTCATGCAGGTCGAAAAAAGCCGCTCCACGGCGCACGTACGCCTCGGCGTCGTTAGGATCGCTCTCTATGACTACGGTATAGTTGTCCGTTGCGTCCCGGTATCTCCCCAACGCCTCGCAGGCAAGAGCCCGGTTAAAATAGGCCTGGGGCAAACCGGGGTTAAGTTTGACGGTTTGGTCGAAATCGGCGAGCGCCTTTTCCGGCTGGCCTAACATCATGTATGCGCTTCCGCGGTTCAGATAAGCCGGAGGATAGGAGGGGTTGATGTATAAGGCCTTATTGGCGCATTCAAGCGCCAGTTTGGGGTTTCGGAGTTCCTTGATGCGCAGCAGTTCCGCCGCCATCTGGCTCCATTTTTCGGCGGAAACGGATTTTTGGGGCGCCTCCTCAGGCGGGTGGCGCAAGGGCGCAGAAGGCGTGTTGACGGTTGTCCGGGGGCGGGAGGCCTTTTCAGCGATCCCGGGCGACGGCAGGATCAGCAGGGCCGCCAAACAGATCGCCGCCGCTGGATAGCTGATAAACGTCCTCTTCACTAAAAGGACGCCGAGCCGGTGCGTAAAATCCGGTTGGTCCATCCTTCGGGAATGGAGCCTGTGGACAGAATTTCCTGGCTCGGCCCGGGATAAACCACAGAGCCTGCGTCCGCCGCGGGATTGCGTAAATAGAATCCGTACGAGGTGGCGTCCTGGTTCACGTCTTTGAGGCTGAGCTTAACGTCCTCCTCTCCTTCGCCGGACCGATCCGCTTCTTCGCTCAATGCAAGAATCTCAAGGTCCGAAACCTTGGTGTCCGGGTCGGTTGCGCAGTCGCACAACGCCTGGAAAAAGAGCTTTTTCGGCAGGGCGTGCGGCGTGCAAACCATAGATTCCAGGCTGCTGTCGCCCATTTCCTCCATGCCCAGGTCCACGGCCATGTTCAAAAAATGCTCCGCCTTTTCTAAGGTGATGACGTCCTCGGGCGAAAACAGAAGATTTTCCGGGGTGACGGGCGCATCGGCGGCAAAGCCGGCTGTATAAGCGGCCAGAAAAACCACGGCCGTAAGAATAAGGGTTCTTTCATGCATGACAGGCCCCCTTTTGTCGGGATGTTGGCAGGCGTCTCCGGGACAGGTGGAATGGTCAAGGCGTTTCTCCACTTAAATCAGGATACTCCGCTCCTCGCTCAATGTCAATAACTGACCGTACGATGAAAAATATCGGCTTGATCCAGCGAAACCTTTACAAATTTTTTCTGCAGCGAAGGCATATGGATAGGGGCGCCCACAGGCAGCGGCATTAATTTCAATTAACGGCGCCCGGACCGGGGTCGCTTAAATTAGGCGAAAAAAAAGGGCGTCATCCGAAGTTAACGGAGGGCGCCCTTTGTTTTATGAAGACTGTTCAGAAAAATGAACCTAAATAAACAAAAACGTAAAATGCGGGAAGACGGCTAGGCTTGCTCGCCTTCAAAGGCGACGACATAGGCCTTAAGCACATCCAGTTGCTCGTCGCTCACCTCGGAGAATCTGATGCCGGACTCAAACATTCCTTCCGGGTTGGCCAAGGACCTGACCACCTCGCCCTTGATTGCCACGAGATTTTCTTCAAAGGCAATGGTTACAGCTACCTGGAAGCCTTCCTCCAGTTGTTCGCCGGTCTCCAGCAAAATGCCCGATTCCGAGACATTAAGAGTCCTTCCCATGCCTTGACATTCGGAGTTGCCATCGCAATCAAAGCATGTATATGACAGCAAATTCAGTGAATCGACTCTGTTGTGTCTTCTTCTTTCTTTCATAAATCAATCCTGTGAAGAGTGAATTTGATTCCGGTTTGGAATATTTTAAGGGCTTTATAATGAATGAGAAAAAAAGTCAACAGAATACAGGACATACCACAAATTGTGGGCCGTGTGAAAACCGTTACCATTTGTTGACAAAGAACGAATACTTGCCATAATCTATTTGATGGATTAGTTTAGACTGGTTAAAATTAGGCAAAAAGGAAAGCCGACCATGCTTAACACAACGTCAGAAGAGACGTATCGAGACGGGGAGACTATTTTTGAAGAAGGCAGCACCGGCGACTGGGTGTACGTCGTGGAATCCGGAGCTGTTGAACTATATAAGATCGTGGACGGAAAGAAAGTGGTGATAGAAGTGCTGAGGGCCGGAGAGGTTTTCGGCGAACTGGCCTTCATCGCGCGCTTTCCCCGGACCGCCTCGGCCAGGGCTTTGGGAGACACCGTGCTTGGGGTCATGGACAAAATGTACATGGACACCGAGTACAACAAGCTCTCGGGCAGTTTTCAGCTTGTGTTGAAAAGCCTGGCCATGCGCTTGAAAAAGACCACCGAAGCCGCTGTGGGAAAGCAATCCACTCGCTTTGAGCCCCGGATCAACAAGTGCATAGCCCTGACTTTCAAGGACAAGGACGCTTTTATTCAGGCGTACAGCCATAACCTGTCCGGGTCCGGCCTGTTCATCAAGACGTCCAAGCCCCTGCCCAAGGGGGACACTCTGGATCTTCAAATAAAGATTCCCAAGCTGGAGTCGCCGTTGAAGTTCCTGTGCGTGGTGGCCTGGAGCCGCAAGGAAACCAGCGATCCTGTGAACCTGCCCGTGGGCATGGGCGTTAAATTCGTGCAAATGTCCGACGGTGAAAAAGACCGGCTGCGGAAAATACTCGCCGCCATTTGATGACTGAAGCTGAATCTTACGGCTGAATAACCCGGATGACTCCAACTGCGATGAAACCTATAAGCCGCCATTTTGCCGGAATGATGAAAACAGCCGCCGTTTGTGTGATGGCTTGGGCGCTTTTGTGCCTGGCTGCGCCTTCGGCTTTGGCGGACATCTACCGGTACGTGGATGAACAGGGAGTCACCCATTATACTAACGTGCCTACTCGCGGGAGCTACACCCTGTATATCAGGGAAGCGACTCTCTCCAAAAAGCTGAGAGGAACGCCGGCCAGCTACGACACGCATATCAAAGAGGCTTCGGACCTGCACCATGTGGATTTCGACCTGATCAAGGCGGTCATCAAGGTGGAGTCGGATTTCAACCCCAGGGCGATTTCCAAGGCGGGCGCCCGGGGGCTTATGCAGGTCATGCCGGGCAATTTCGTTCGCCTTGGCATTTCCGATCCGGAAAACCCGCGGCAAAATATTATTGGAGGAACTTGCTACCTGCGCCAGATGCTGAATCGCTTTGGCGGAAAAACCACCCTGGCCCTGGCGGCCTACAACGCCGGCCCCGGCGCGGTGGAAAAATACAACAGCATTCCCCCTTATGAAGAAACGCGGAATTACGTCCGCAAAGTAATGTTGGAGTATCGCCGCCTCCGCAAGATCAGACGGGATAGCGGCATGCAGTGGCAGGTGCACGCATCAACCCCTTGATTAGACCATGAGCCCAGATAAAACAGAGGGAATGGAAAAGCCCAAGGGGTCTGCGCCCAAACGCGGCCGAAAGCCTATCCGGAAAACCGTTCCCGAAAAAAAATCCGAAGAGCCCGCAAATAAAGCGGAGTCCAAAGAATCCCTTGTCCGGAAGAGCAAGCGCAAGGAGCAGTCCATCCGCTCCAGGCTGCCCAGGGCCATGGGCCGGGATCGCCACGCCGTCCTGCGCCAATTGGATCGCCTCCGCTCTCCCAAGATTTCCCTGGATAAAAAATCCAAGACCCTGAGCGCGCTGCAAAATCAGGTCGCCTCTTCCGTGAAGGAAAGAAAGCTGCGGGAAAAATCCCGGCCTTCGTTTGCCTATCCCGAAGAACTGCCTATCTCCGGCCGCAGCGAGGAAATCGTCGAGGCGATCCAGGAAAACCAGGTGGTGGTCATCACCGGCGAGACGGGCTCCGGAAAAACCACCCAGATCCCCAAAATGTGCCTGGCCGCCGGCCGGGGCGTGGACGGGCTTATCGGCTGCACCCAACCCCGGCGGGTGGCGGCCGTCACCGTAGCCCAGCGCATCGCCGAAGAGTTGGGCGAGGACCTGGGCAAGTCCGTAGGCTATAAAATCCGGTTTAAGGAAACCGGCGGCAAGTCCGAAGCCCCGTTCATCAAGATCATGACAGACGGCGTGCTTCTGGCCGAATTTCAGCACGATCCATTTTTCACCAAATACGACACCATCATCGTGGACGAGGCCCATGAACGCAGCCTGAACATCGACTTTATCCTGGGCATCTTAAAAAACCTGCTGCCCAAGCGCCCGGACCTGAAGGTGATCATCACCTCCGCGACCATTGACACGGAAAAATTTTCCAAGGCCTTTAACGATGCTCCCATTGTGGAAGTCTCGGGCCGCATGTATCCCGTGGAAGTCCGGTACGAGCCTCTTTTGACAAGCGGAGACGAAAACAGCGACGCAGGATACGTGGACGGCGCAGTCCGGGCCGTGGAGACCATTTTTTCCCGCAGGCCCAAAGGCGACATCCTGGTGTTCATGCCCACGGAAAGCGACATCCGGGAGACCTGCGACTTGCTTCAGGCCCGGCGCTTTCCCAATGCCCTGATCCTGCCCCTTTTCGGGCGGCTGGCCGGCGGCGAGCAGGCCCGCGTTTTCGCCCGGCATTCGGGAATCAAGGTGGTCGTGGCCACCAATGTGGCGGAAACCTCCATCACCATTCCCGGCATCCGGTACGTGGTGGATACGGGGCTCGCCAGGATATCACGCTACAGCCCCCGGACCGGCACCACCAGCCTGCCAGTGGACAAAATCTCCAAAAGCAGCGCGGACCAGCGCATGGGCCGCTGCGGCCGCGTGGCCGAAGGCATTTGCATCCGCCTCTATGACGAGGAGGATTACGAGTCCCGGCCCCAGTTCACCCTGCCGGAAATCCTCCGGGCCAACCTGGCCGAGGTCATCCTGCGCATGGTGGCTTCACGCCTGCCTGAAGTGCACAACTTTCCCTTTGTGGACCCGCCGGACCCGCGCAGCATCCGCGACGGTTTCAATGTGTTGCGGGAACTGGGCGCGTTGCTGGACCCCAGGCCCGGCGAAAAAACCTATACCATGACCAAAAAGGGCCGCACCATGGCCCGGCTGCCGGTGGATCCCAGGATCTCGGCCATTCTCATCGAGGCCCACCCCAGGGGATGCCTGGCCGAAGCGCTCATTATCGCCTCGGCCCTGTGCATCATCGATCCCCGGGAGAGGCCGGCCGAAAAAGCCCTGCAGGCGGATCAGGCCCATAGGACCTTCGCCCATGGATCGTCCGACTTTCTGTTTTACCTCAACCTGTGGCAGGCCTACTTCCAGCACATGGACAAGGTGAAGTCGGGCAATCAGATGAAAAAATGGTCCATCGCCAATTTCCTCTCGTACAAGCGCATGCGGGAATGGCGGGACGTGCATCAACAATTGACCGCCATCCTTATTGACGAAGGGTTCATTAAAAAAACGCCTCCCATGCCCAAGGCTTTTGAGCCCGGCATGGAGGATTGCCGGTATGAGCCCCTGCATCAGAGCATCGCCTCGGCCTACTTGTCCCAGGTGGCCTCCAAAAAGGACAAAAACATTTATCAGGGAACCAAGGGCCGGGAGGTCATGCTTTTTCCCGGATCGTTTTTGTTCAATCACGGCGGGCAATGGATCGTGTCCGCCCAAATGGTGCACACGTCCCGGCTGTTCGCACGCATGGCCGCAAACATCCTGCCCGAATGGCTGGAGGAGCCTGCAGGCCCCTTGTGCACCCGCACCTACCTGGAGCCTCATTTTGAAAAGAACCGGGGCGAGGTCATCGCCAAGGAGCAAGTGAGCCTCATGGGGCTCATTATCATCGCGGGCAGGCCCACGTCCTACGGGCCCATCAATCCTCAAGAGGCGACGGAGCTATTCATCCAGGGCGCTTTGGTGGAATGCCAGACCAACGAAAAATTCGGGTTTCTGGCCCATAATCAAAAAGTCCTGAACGAAGCCCGGGACATGGAGGAACGCCTTCGCAGGCGGGACCTGGTTGTGGACGAGCTGGGCATCTCCCGGTTTTACGAGCAGCGGCTGGACACGGTCTATTCCATCCAATCCTTGAAGAAGATTATCAAGGACAAAGGCGGGGACTCTTTTTTGCGCATGGACGTAACCGACGTCATGGTGCGCTCGCCCGAAGCCGAGGACCTTTCCCAATACCCCAACCGGCTCAAGGTGGACGGCGCCAAGTTCAAGCTCCAATACCGCTTCGATCCCGGCAGGCCGGGCGACGGCGTGACCATCAAAATTCCCCAGCCCCTGGTGTCCTCCGTGCCGCCCGAGCCTCTGGAATGGGTGGTGCCCGGCCTTTTGCCCGAAAAAGTCACGGCCATGATCAAAGGCCTGCCCAAGCCCTTGCGGGTCAGGCTGGTTCCCGTGAATAAAACCGTGGATCGCGTCATGGACAAGCTGGACAAATACAAGCATTTGTCCATGGGCGCGGCTTTATCCCACGCCATCCACGAAACCATGGGCATTGAAATCCCGGCCATATCCTGGCCCGGGCCGTCCGAGCTGCCTCCGCACCTCACCGCACGGCTGGCCGTCACCGACGCCAAGGGCCGCGTGGTCCGCTTTGGTCGGGATGTGAGGGAACTGGCCCAAAGCATGGGTGAAGTCAAGGACCTGGGCCATTTGGAAAAACTCCGCAACCAATGGGAAAAAACCGGCATCAAGTCCTGGGACTTCGGCGATCTGCCCTCAAGCATTCCGGTGAAAAAAGGCGCTCCCCCGGCGTATGTCTGCCTGTGCCCCGGCGACGACTGCGTGGATTTGAAAATCGTGGAGGACAAGGTCAAAGCCCAGGCCACCCATAAAAAAGGCGTGGCCGCCCTCTGCACCCTGGAGTGCGCCAAGGACATCAAGCACATCAAAAAGTACCTGGCCCTCAAAGGAAACGCCGCCAAACACGCAGCCTATTTCGGCGGAACCAAGCAGATGGAGCAGGTGCTTTTCGACACGCTTTTGGAACGCACCCTGGAAAAGGAGCTTCACACGGAAAAGGATTTCCGCGAGCATGTAAAAACCCGGATTCCCGCCCTGGTGGCTCAGGGGGAAAAGCTGGTGGAATCCACCTCACGGATCATGGAGGCCTTTCACAAAACCAGCGCTCGCATTTCTGAACTGGAGGCCCAATGCCGGAACAACAAATTCGGCCTGGCCTTCTTAAAAAATCTGCGCACGGCCATGACCCAGCTTATGCCGCCCAATTTTCCCAATCTATACGATGACGCCAGGCTGGCGCATATGCCCCGGTATTTACAGGCCGTCACCATCCGGGCCGAACGGGGCCTTTTGGACCTGGACAAGGACAAAGCCAAGGCCGCCCAGGTCAGGGAATTTGAGGATCACCTCCGCCGTCTGGCCAAAGAGCTTGGCATCAAGACCACGCCGGAAAAGCGTAAGGCCGTGGAGGATTTTTTCTGGATGATCGAGGAATTCAAGGTGTCGGTCTTCGCCCAGGAGCTTAAAACCCCCATGCCCATCTCTCCCAAACGCCTTCAAAAGCGCCTCTCCGAAATTGAGATGATGGTTTGACCTGAATCCTTTGACTCAGAAAAAAAGTTGATTGGATATATTACTTTTAAAAATGTTCTGGATGTGAGAATTTTACAGATTCCATTATTTCGCCTTGCATATTCAGGGTTCCATACCTTATATCTGTTGCTGCCCCTTGAAAATAGTAGGGCTGCAATATTGAATCATCCAATTTTTCACTTGGTATAGCATAATATAATGTAATTGACTCCCCTTTTAAGAACTGACTCACTATAGATAAAATGAGGGCGTGTTCAAAAGAGTGATAAGCGTTTTTCCAGGCATGAACCTTCATGCCTTCCGGCTTCAATGTTGCCGGATTAAGAGAGTGCCATACCCCTCCGCAAGTATTGTCAACATAATGATCGACGAAAAAGTGACTTGTTTTGATCAAATTATGAACATGTTTCTTATTTTCAAGTGCACATGTTGCTGCAGCCTGATCCAATTCACAATGAATCCACCACTGCTGCCCTATACTAATTCCATCTTTAGACCACCATTGGTCTTTTTCAGGGAATAAGAATTTTTCCCCCCATGAGGATTGATTATTCAACTCCTGTAAGAATGGTTTTCCGTATCTCTCCTGTGATGCTTCGCTGAATACAGGTCCAGGCAGATATGCTTTTTCGATTAAAAATTCCATTCCAGAACGCCCCAATCCTATGAGTTCTTGGTCTCCGACAATTATTCCTGATAAATAAATCATCCACCAAGTCTTCACGGAATGGCCAAAATCAAAATGTCGGCCACCGGGTACCTTATCATTAAGATTTCCCCAAAAGCTTTGAACTTCGTGATTTTTCCCTCGAACACTCAGTTCGTTGACATAAAAGTTATCCAACATAGTATGACATAAGTGTCCGATCGTAATTTTCCATTCAGAAGAGTAGGGTTCAGGAAGGATCGGTGTAAGTAAGACCATGTATGCATTTAGTTGATCAAGAATGGCCACAAGTTCCGTCATTTGAGTATCATTTTGCAGCCATTTTATTCCTATCAAACTTCCTTCATCGTCGAAAACACCATAATCTCTTAAAATTATTTGATGTTGCTTTAGAATAGCATCTAATACACTCTGATCGCGTGTTAAGTAATAATAGAAGGCCAAACCAATCAAGCTATATGCTTGGTCTTGAGCTGTGCGCTTTAAAAGGTCATCTGTTGAAGTTAACGCTCCTTTTTCATCAAAGGAATTTTTAATTGACCAATAAACACCTTCACGCATAAGCGACAAATATTCAAAGTTACCCGTTGCGTGAAAAGCCACGCCGTATGCAAAAGTCTGCCTTGCGTGGGTTCTTATATATTCGTGCCCCATCAAATCAACTATCCAGCTTGCTCCATTTCTAATTGCTATGCGTTCATACTCTTCTTGATTTGTGACCGAAACCTGTACCCCGTCATCAAAGCGGAAAGTGGGGAAAATCCCCTTTTCTGCAGTTGCTTCTGATGAGGCCCAAAATGGTATAAGATCTCTTTGTAAATGGTTATTCCAGTATTCGTGTCCAGGCAATTCTCTATCGTTGGTGGATAACCCTCCATGATTGGGTTGAGGTATTGTACACGCCATAAAACCCAAAAAGAGTGCGGCCAGCAAAATGAGTCTGTTCTTGCTCATACTATATCCCCTCAGATTGGATTATTACAGTCAATTGTCCTGTATTATTAAGATAGTATAGGTCTCTTGCCCCATACCCAATATTCCCGCCATATTTGCATTTCCTCCATTCATCATCTAACTTTTTTGCAACCTCCATTGAGCTTTTAAGATAGTTACAGGCTTGCTTTATTTTGGTGTCCTCATAAGAGTCAAATTTAACCCCTCTTTGCTTGAGAAATTGAGGAATGAGAAGGCAGCAATCAGCATTTTGACTGTTCTCATCGATGTGATCAAACACATCAGGCAAGACACAGTCATTAACGGCCAATAATAATTTGGCTTTGCCAAACGCCAGATACAGCGTCAGAATATTGTCTTTTACATCCCACTCCCATTCTGGCTTGGGTGTTGGATGCTTGATCCTTTTTTTTACTACAAATTCAGAGCATTGCCCGATGGAGAAAAAACTTTGTTTGTAGGCCCATGGGTTTCTTTGCAATTGTAATTTACCTATATGTGAAGACAATGCGCAACCAATTAGAGTTCCATACTCCACCTCATCACACATTCGCATTTTATCGCTGAAAATTTGTATAATTTCATCTTCACCTGTTTTTTTGTTTAATATAGCAAATTCAGGATGGACCAAGCTGCCGTCTGGGTTCCTTAATCCGATATTTTGCTCCATTTTAGATACCACCCAATTAGTAATCTTTGTTTTGTCATAATTTGATGGCATATAGCACGGATCATAGCATGATCCCGTGTTGACAGTCCCCTTTGCCGAAATTCTGTATTTTTTCCCGACCTCCAACTCCACGCCAGTGTCAACCCAGTAACGATTGGCATTGACTGGAACAATAATTAATTGCTCCCCCTTTCCTTCGCTGATTGTCACGGTAGCTTGCCCTGGTCCAATACTTACTGTCGTGAGACCGGCAGACCGGACTTTTCGGATAAAGCCTGGCCCAAGGAACCAAAGCACCAGGATCACTAGTATAAAGTAGATCATACCTGGCGACAAAAAAACTTCCCGGAGAAGTTGAGAGACCTTTTTCTCGTCACTCATAATTACATCTTTCATTTTAGAGGAGTATTTTGATTCCGACAAAGTCGGAGTTCTATATGAAGATTTTAATTGGTTTTTATATGTTACTAATTTACACTAATATGCGTCAACCCCTAAAAATCATAAAATATTTACTGTCGTCTACAAGGATGTATCGGGTACTCGTTGCTGAAAGAATTCCCCGCAGACTAAACCCGGTTTTCACATCGTTATATGAACAACGCCGCACCCTTTTTGGGGGTGTGGCGTTGGCAATTTGCAGCGGTCTATTAAGCCCGTTTTGCTAATTCGGATACATTCCCTCCACCAGGGAGTTGTACTTTTCGTTGATCACGTTGCGTTTGAGCTTGAGGGACGCGGTCATCTCGCCTGATTCCTGGGAGAACTCGTCCTTGATGATACGATATTGCTTGATGGTTTCAAACCGGGCCAGGTGGGAGTTCCGTTCGGCCACGTGGCGATCTACAATGGCCAGGAATTCCGGGTTGTCCAAAAGCTCCCGGGGCTCGGAATAGGCGATGCCTTCCTTTTCCGCCAGGGTTTGGGCCTGCTCCATGTTGATGTTCACCAGGGCGGAGAGGTATTTCCTCCGGTCTCCGATCACTATGAAATGCAGGAACAGGGGATCGGACATAAACAGGGACTCGATTTTCTGGGGGGCGATGTTTTTTCCGCCTGCGGTGATGATCAGGTCTTTTTTTCGGCCCGTGATTTTTAGGAATCCCCGGTCGTCCAATTCCCCCAAATCTCCGGACATAAAGTATCCATCTTCCGTAAAGGCCCTTCGTGTTTCCTGCTCCAGGTTCCAATATCCCGTAAACACGTTGTCGCCCTTGATAAGCACCTCTCCGTCCTGGGCGATTTTCACGTCCACGCCAGGCAAGGGAGGTCCAACCGTGCCGATGCGGTAGTCGGACAGGTTGCTTAAGGCGGCCGGCGCCGTGGTTTCGGTCAGGCCGTAGCCTTCCACGACGGAGATTCCCGCGGCGTTGAAAAAAAGCTGGATTTCCCGGGCCGTGGGGCCGCCGGCGGCCATGATGTACTTGACCCTTCCGCCCAGGCGGTCCTGGAGCTTTTTGAATACCAACTGATAAGCCAGCCGGTATTTAAGGGCCAGGACCAGGGGGACGGGCTTTTTGGCCTCCCGGAGTTCGCTGACCTGTTCGCCGATTTTTTGGCTCCAGTAGAAGATTTTTTGCATGGGCAAGGGCTGGGTTTCCACCTGCTCCATGATCTTCTGGAACACCTTTTCGCATACCCTGGGCACGGCCATGATGATGGTGGGCCGCCGCTCCTGGAGGTCTTCCAATAGGGTGGTGAAGTTTTCAGCAAAGGAAGCGGTGATGCCCGCGTACATGCCCATGTAATGGTCGGCGATGCGCCCGAACACGTGGCAAAGGGGCAGAAAAGGCACGGTCTGGTCCTTTTCATCCGCGTAACCGGGCGTGATGCCGGCAAGCCCCTGGATCACGAACATGATGTTTTGATGGGTGATCATCACCCCCTTAGGCATGCCCGTAGTGCCGGAGGTGTAGACGATGGTGGCCAGGTCGCCTGGTTTGGACATGGCGGCGCTGCGTTCGAAAAGGCCGGGATCCTGCTCGTTCTTCTTAAGGCCTATTTCCATGAGCCTGGCGAAGGAGATCAGCCCCCCGTCTCCATTCGTGGGAACGTCTCCGATTGTGACGATGGCTTGCAGGGATGGATTGGCCGCCCGGATGCGTTTGGCTTTTTCCAACTGTTCCTTGTCGCCCACGATAAGCGCCTTGCATCCGGAGTCCTGCACAATGTAACCGGCCTCCTCCTCCGTCAAAGTGGGGTATAGGGGGACCACCACGGCGCCAATGCCCAGGCCGCCCATATCGGAATACAGCCATTCCAGATAATTATCGGAGAAAATGCCTATGCGGTCGCCCCGCTCCACGCCTAAGGAGGCGAAGCCCAATCCTGCGGCCCGGGCGTTTTCATAGTACTGAGTCCAGGTGGCCGATTGCCACGCGCCGTTTTTCTTTTTTTCCAGGGCGATTCGGTTGGAGTATTTGTTTGCGCGATTCTTGAAAACTTCGTTGATGGTACGTTCCACGTTATTCTTCCCCCCTCGCGCCTTTTGTAACGGCAAGGCCCGGTTGCAAAAGGCGCGATTTTGTAAAAAGCTGGATCAAAGCCGGCCGAATCGCCAGGGGCAAGGCCTCCCCGTGGATGCGCTTCGGCCTGAATGGAAATTATCTTTCGTTAATTACAAAGCGTCTCATGCCCGGAATATGGGTCTCGGTCCAGTACCGCTCCCAATCAAGGGTGGAGGAGTCCACATTAAAGTCTTTTTGGTCCTGCTCCGGCATTTTATCCAAAAGAGCCAGGGTGTTATGGGTCATGAATTTCCACGTGTTGATGGTGTATACGGAATAAAGATCGGAAAACTGGCAAAGCCGGTCGATCTGCTTGGCCGTGCCGTCAATCCATTTGCAGGCCTTTTTGGCCGGCCCCAGGCTTCTGACAATAGGTATGCTGGAAATCACCTTGCCAGCCATGGTCAAGGGCAGCTTGCGTTTTTTCTGGTAAAAATTCACGAATTTCTTGGGATCGGGGTAGAACTGGGCCGGCGCGGGCTTGCAAGGCTTGCCCTTTTTGTCCATGAGCGGATCCCTTTTAAAGTATTCCAGCCAGATTTTGCTGATTTCCTTTAAGGTGATGGGCTTGCGGTGGCTGGTGCCGATCTGGAAGACCGACATGGCGCCTTCCTCGCCCTGCAATGCGCAGGCCGCCATGATCAGGTTGACCACGTAATCCACGGGAACCGTGTCGATGATGGTCTGGGGATCCCCGGGGAAAGCCTTGATCATGCCCCTGCCCACGCCTTCGATCAGGGGCTCCACCAGATGATAACCCTCCAGCCACCCCTGGATCGGGTCCTTGACCGCGCTGGTAATTCCGGGAGGCCGGATAATGCTCAAAGGCACGGGGCCGTGATTTTTTGTCAGCAGCATTTCGGCCATGGCCTTGCTTAACGTATAAGAGTCAAACCATCCGTGCAGCCTGGCCCGCTCCCTGCCGTAAGCGGAAAGCTCCTGCCTGATGTGCCAGTTCCTGGCCCTCTGAAAAAGCTGATCCATGGACTCGGAGGCGTATTTTTTTATCCCGGCCAACTCCCTGGCGTTTTTCTCAAACAACGGCTTCTTGGAGGGATGATCCGCGTCTTCATGCACCTTGTCCGCGTACTCCAGGGCTCTGCGGATTTCCTCATCCAAATCAAAAGGATGCTTGCCGTTACCCAATAGGTTGGCGATGCTCTTCTTGGGGTCGAAAGGCTCTTCAAACACCTCGCCGCTCCGGCTGCCGTGCACAAAAGCAGAGGAAACATGGACGAAGCGGGGCGGGGGCGTCGCCTTTTTGGCCATTTCCATAAGCCTGGCGCCGGCCAGGGTGTTCACCCGCACGGAATAGTCAAAGCGTTCGTCCCAGTTCACGCAGGCGGCGATATGGATGACTGCGTCCAGGCTTTCAAACAGTTTGGTCTGGTCCTTTTTCTTCAGTCCCAGGTCCTTTTCAAACAAATCGCAAGCATACACTTCCAGCTTTTCATCTAAAAAGGATAAAAAATCAGGATGCCTGGACCTGAGCCGGGCGAAAGCGGCCGAATCCAAAAGGCTTTGTTCCAGACGCTCTTTGGCGGCCTCATGAGGCGACCCATTGGACTTGCCGGGGCGCGCTAACAGGCGGATTTTACCGATTTCAGGAGCTTCCCATAAAATCCTCTCAAGAAGAACCTTGCCTAAAAATCCGGTGGAACCGGTAATGAGAATAGTCTTGTTGTTAAAATACTCTTTAATCATGGGTTATCTTCTCCAGGCTGTGGGGAATAGGCGCTTAGAATGTGGAGTATAAGATATTATAACAAAAATCATGCCAGGATGGAAGGGTAACGGATTTTAATTAATTATCAGGGGGATATAAAAAACTTGCAAAAAATTGAACGATCGGATATATTTCAAAAATGAAATTGGCCTTGCACAAATGAAATACTCCAACAGAGGAACACCTCCCTCATGCTCGCTCAAGACCTGAGACCGGAAGAAATTTTCCGCCGGGACAGGGCCTCGGGCTTCCCGCTATTCGGAAGCCAGCGCCTGCTTATTACCGGCGTGCCCACCCTGCAGCGGTTCGGAAACGATTTAAGGACCATCATGGGCCAGAGGACGTCGGCCACGGTCATGACCCGTTTGGGCTACGACACCGGACTGGCGGCCGCCATGGCCCTGGCGGACATGTACGAGTTCGACTCCCCCGAAGAATGGCTGAAGTCGTTCAAGGTGCTGCTGCCTGCCACGGGCATGGCCGTGGAGCGGGACAGCCAAATCCATTTCGATCCTGAAAACAAGACTCTCCGTTACACGGGAATCTGGGAAAAGTCATTTGAAGCCCAGGTGTGGAGCATGTTTACGGAAGGGATCAGCGATAAGCCGGTCTGCCATGTGCTGAGCGGGATTGTAAGCGGCTTTTTCACCGCCATCCTGGGCAAGGACGTCCTGGTGCACGAATTGTCGTGTAAGGCCCAGGGCCATGACTATTGCACATTTGAAGCCCGGCCCATGGAGGAGTGGGGGGAGGATCCGCTAAAAATCCACGAACCCCTGGATGAAGACTGGCTGAACGATGAAATCCATCGTCTGCAAAAGGAATTGAAGCAGTCCCGGCAGGTGCTTGAAAAGCGGGACCAGGAGTTGCAGCGGCTGAAAACCGGTCCGGAAAAGAACCGGCACGGCATTGTGTTTCGCAGCCCGGAAATGGGCAAGATCGTGGAGTTGGCGGAAATCGCCGCGCCCAGCAATTCCACGGTGCTGGTCCAGGGGGAGAGCGGCACAGGCAAGGAATTGGTCGCCCGGTTCATCCACAAGGCCTCCCAACGCGGGGACGAGCCTTTTGTAGCTATCAACTGCGCGGCCATCCCCCACACATTGATCGAGTCTGAGTTGTTCGGGCACTTAAAGGGCTCTTTCACCGACGCCAGGGCGGATAAAAAAGGGCTGCTGGTGGAAGCCGGGCAGGGAACGATTTTTATGGACGAAGTGGGCGAGCTGGGCATGGAGGTTCAGGCCAAGCTGCTGCGGGCTTTGCAGCAGCGGGAGGTGCGGCCTTTGGGCGGGCTGAAGACGGTTCCCATACAGGCCCGGATTATCGCCGCCGCCAATCAGGATTTGAGGGAAATGGTGGACCAGGGGGCTTTTAGGCAGGATCTCTTCTACCGGCTGTCGGTCTTTCCGTTGCTTATTCCGCCCTTGCGCCAGCGCAGGGAGGACATTCTCATCCTGGCCCGGCATTTTTTATCCCGCCTGGACCCGTCCCATCCCGGATTCACGCCCGAGGTGGTTCGGCGCATGCAAGCCTATCACTGGCCCGGCAACATCCGGGAGTTGGAGAACTGCGTGGAATACGCCTATATTCTATCCCGCCAGGAGCCCATCCACATGAGGCATTTGCCCATTTCCATGGCGGAAAAGCCTCGGGACATATTCGACGAGCTGGCCGGAGACTTCCCCACGCCCAAGGAGCTTGTGCGCAGGTACGCCCAGCACGTGCTGCAGCACACGGAGGGAAACAAGACCCAGGCGGCCCGTTTGATGGGCGTGAGCCCCGTCACCTTATGGCGCTATTTGAATCAGGGGGCTGAAACGTAAACAGCCCCCCGGTTTCCCGAGGGGCTGCTTGTGATCGAAAAAGATCGCCGTCTATTGCACGAAGAACATGGCAAGGCTTTCAGCGATGCAGGCGGGTTTGTCTTCGCCGTCGATTTCAATGGTGTTGGTGGTGGTGACCAAAACCCGGTTGCCGGATTTTTCCTCCACGTTGGTCAAAACCACGCGGTCGCGCACCTTGGAGCCCACCTTGACGGGATTGATGAAGCGGACCTTATTCAGGCCGTAATTGATGGCCATGACGGTTCCTTCGGGAAGAACCATGTTGTCGCCGCTCAGGAACGGAATCAGGGACAGGCTCAGAAAACCGTGGGCGATGGTGGTTCCAAAGGGGCCTTCGGCGGCCATTTTTTCATCCACGTGAATCCACTGATGGTCTTCCGTGCAGTCTGCAAACTTGTTGATGCGGTCCTGGTCAATCTGCACCCAATCGCTGACGCCCAGTTCCTGTCCAATGCGTTCTTTCATTTTTTCAACAGGCAATGTTTCTACCATGACGGAGCTCCTTTCGGAAAATATAGGTAATAAGTTAACCAGGCCCGAAGCCCGGCAATTTTACTCTGATGATCAAAGGCTTTTTGGGGTGGATCAAAAAAAACAAGCCGGGGAATTCCGCATTGTAAAAAAATAGCCAGGCCTCCCCCCGGCCAGCTTCGACGCAGCCTGAAAAAAACACCGCCAGCCACGCGGCGCAGCCCCTTTCACCCTATGGCGCGGTGGGCCAAGGCGCAGTTTTTATAACACAGGGCATTGGTTTAGGCAATAAATTGGAACGAGCATTCGTTATTTAATCGCCCTGAACACATTCAGGACCCGATCCATTTCCACAAACAAGTCGTAATGCACGATGGCCGTAACCGGTACGCCCACCAAGCCGGTCTCCAGGGAAGGCCCCTTGATCCTTTGAAAAAAATCCCGCACAGTCCCCTGCTCCAGATGCTTTTCCACCAGTTCGAACATACGGGCCGTGACTTTGGCGGCCTTGCAGGCCAGTTCCTCCACGGTTCCCTGCTTGGGCCTGCCGGTAACCGTATGGCGGTACTTAAGACCGGCCTGAAAATAATCCGGGCGCCGAGGCTCTTTGTAGGGATAAAAAAGGGTCAGAAACTTATCGCCCTTGCCTTCCGTGGACCGGTTGATGAACCAGGAAAGCCGGGCCAGGCTCTTTTGCATGAAAAGCCACTGAATGGCGCCATGGGCGTACAGGGCCTTACGGACCCCATTGTTCGCTTTTGCGGCGCCTGAAAAATACAGGGCGCCCACCATATGGTCAAAGGCGGCGGCGTCCATTTCCTTTCTTTTCAGCAGGGAGAAAAAGGATATGGGCCGCTCCCTGCTTCCGTTCATCCTGAGGTGAAAAAGGTCCAGGTAGGTTTCCAGCTCCCTGTGCCTGGTCAGGCTGAGATCTTTCCATTCGTCGGGAACTTCCGTGGAGCTTCCCGTATAATACTCCACCCAGGGATGATACACGGCGTCCGCCAGAATATGGGAGAAGGTCCCCATGACAAAGGCCCACATGCCGTCCGACCATTTGTCCTGGTAGGCTTCCACCAATCCGGTCAACGGGGCGAATGTGTTTTCGCCGTCCTTGCCGTGGAGAAAATGGGCCAGCAGGTCAAATTCCTCCGTATTTTCCAATGCGTACATGGGCGTGTCGGGTATGACCGCGCCTAACAAATAAAGGTTGGGGTTTTGGGCGATGATCCGCCGCGCCTCGCCGTCTTTAAGGCGGCGAAAGGCTTCCCTGGCCAGAATCCAATGGGTTTGCTCCTTGGGCATGAACCTGCTCCTTGCGTGTTTGTCAATTAGTGGCAAATTCCCGCCCCGGCGTCAACGGCAAAAGCAATTTGCCGCACACCTCCATAAAAAACGGCGCGTCATCTTGAAATAATGCTCCATACCAACTAATCTGCGACAAGCAGTTTTCATCCCGGAAATAATATTGTCATGGCAAGGGCGGCTTTAAACGAACGGGCCGCTAACAATTGCGGATAAGGGCGCGCACCGACGAAGCGGAGTTGATGGTGGCTTTCATTTTCGATTTTATTGGAAAGACCTTGGTGATTACTCTATCGGCTTTTGTCGTCCTGTCCTTTCCCTGTTATGGCTCCGAAGCAACTTTGATTACAGAGCAGGCTGGAGATAAAAATATGGAATTGCAGTGGTTTGAAAAGTATGATGGCCAAAGAACGGATGAATTGATTGCACTGGAAAATAAATTCAGAAAGGACTCGCTGGTATCGGCTTTTGAAAGAGCCGTTTGGCAAAAAGAAGAGCGTTTGGGAGCGGATAAACTCAGCGATGAAGAACGCATTATTCTCGCTGTGGAGTCTCTGGAGCGCGAGGTTAATAACGGCGGCTATTTACAGTTCTTTGTGAACACGCCGGAGTTCGTCCCGATGATTGTGGAGGCTTTGCACTCAATCGGAAGCTCGGAAACAGCGAAATTAACCCAAAAAGCAATTGATGCATTGAAGATAGAGGGGCCTCTGACAATTCCTAAAGTGGACGAAGCTGTTCTTCTCGCCGCCGAGGAGGAAGACCCGGACCAGGAGGAAATCTGGGATGACTGCGACCAATTTTATTATGATGAAATTGGGGACCTTTCGGTCCTGCTATTTGTTTTTATAAAGAAAAACAGGGAGAGGATAAGCATTCCATAACTCTTTTTAAATTTCAGAAGGAGAGCGCCATGGAACAATCCGCAGAACTTAAAGACCTGTATGTGAAGATTTGCGAGGCCCAGGCAATCGGGGACTACGCCTTTTTTCAGGAAATGTTTTCACAAGAGGAGGGCGCCCTTGCCATCGGCACGGACCCCAGTGAATGGTGGATTGGATACGAGGCCATAACCAAGGTTTTTCAGGCTCAGTTGGAAGAGATAGGCGGTTTTACCATTCTGCCGGGAGAGTCTCACGCCTGTTGCAACGATTCCGCCGGCTGGATCGCCGGCAATCCCGCAATCAAGATGGCCGACGGAACCGAGTTTCCCATGCGCCTCACCGTGGTCCTGGAAAAAGCGCAGGGCGGCTGGAAAATCATCCAATGGCACTCTTCGGTAGGCGTTTCCAACGAGGACCTGATCGGGGAGACTCTGACCACCTAATTTGATTTATGCGCTTTCGTTGCTGTGTGTGCTTTGTCGCTAAATGGAAAACCGGTAAAAAATCTTACCGGTTTTGGCTCAAAGTGGATCGATTTTTTTATCGCCTTTCAATAATTGCGCCTTTTCCCGTCGCCCCATGGGATACTGATCATGGTCAGACTAAGACTTTCCTTCCAACGGGCGGCCTCCGCTTTCGCCCCTTAACTGATTGACATGCCGGGGCGAGGTTGGATATTTTTAGGGATTGGAAATTGCCTGGCCGCGGGCTTTGACGACGCGCCCGGGGCGCCGGGGCTTCCCATATTTTACGGAGGATATATGACCGCGCAACGCAACGGAATTGTGGGCGAAAGTAAAATCACCAACCATATCATCGACTGCCTGTCGTTTATCCCTCTGTTTGACGGGCTCTCCCCGGCGGATCTCAGGATTGTGGCCAAGCACATGCACTTTATCGAGGTGGACGAAGGCGAACTGGTTTTTGAAGAGGGCGAGCCCGGCGACTATGTGTGTTTTGTCGCCAGCGGATCCCTGGAGGTCATCAAGGAGTCCTCCAAGGGGGAGCGTGCGGCCCTGGCCACCTTGTCCCGGGGGCGCTCCATCGGCGAAATGGCGCTCATTGACGAGTTTCCCCGGTCCGCCACGGTCATCGCCAAAACCAGGGCGACCCTCATCACGTTAAGCCGCAGCAACTTCAACCTGATCCTGGCCAATCATCCCCAGGCCGGGGTGCCGGTTTTAAAGGGTCTCTCCAGGCTTTTGTCCATGAATTTGCGAAAGACCTCCGGCCAGTTGGCGAATTTGATGCTGAGTTATGAATAGTTTGTTATTTTAAGATATTGAATCAATCCGTTTGAAATCAAAAAAAGGGGCGGCCCCTGTGTAAAGGCCGCCCCTTTTTAAGTGTCAATCCCGCTTTTCGTTTAAAGGGAATCCACCCAGTGGATGCGGGGCTGCTCCCGGGCCACGGGGTTGTCCACCTGGCCTTGGGGATAGCCGATGGACAGGGACGAGATGATTTTAAAAGGCTCTTCAATTCCCAGCTTCTTTTTGAGCGCTTTATCGAATCCGATGGCTTTGGACAGGCTGACCCAGCAGGTTCCCAATCCCAGGGAGTGGGCGGCCAGAACCATGTTCTGACCGGCTATGCCCGTGTCCAGCTCCACGCTGCCGATGCCTCTTTTGTCGGCCAGCAAGAGGATGACGGCCGGAGCGCCGAAGTATATGTCGTAATTGGGGTCCGAAGACGCCGCGTTGATCCCGCCGCGCGCCCGGGGCTCCGTGTCTCCGGTTTTGATTTTGGTCAACAGCGGAAGCACCGCTTCCTGCCACAGGGCCAGTTTAGCCTCCTTGTCCCCCGGGGTTTTTTTGTTGATCCAGGGTTTGGGCAGGGTCAGGGCGCTGACCTTGTACAGGGACGCCTTGCATTTTTCGTTGAGCGCGGAAATGACGTCCCGGTTGTCGATGGCAATGAACTTCCAGGGCTGATTGTTCCCGGCCGAAGGGGCGAAACGGCCCGCTTCGATGACGCGTTCGATCATATCCCTGGGCACTTTTTTCTTCTTGTACAGCCGGACGCTTCTCCGCTGATAGATAACCTTCTCGGTCTCCGTCAGTTCCGGCTCCTGGTCCGCGTATGTGGATTGCCCGTTGCGCCCTAAAGGGTTGGGCATGGTCTTGGGGCCTCTGAACAAATGGGCGTTCTTCCAAAATCCCTTGTCCACCCGGTAGTCGCCTTTAATGGTGATGGCGTTTTGCGGGCATGAGGCGGCGCAGTTCTGGCAAGTGATGCACCGGAAATGGTCGTAGCGCTGGTTGGGTCTTGATTTTTTGCCGTAAAGCTCGAGCAGTTGGATGGGGCAAGCCTTGACGCAGCGCCCGCATCCATTGCATTTATCCCTGTCCAGAACGAATTCGGCGTATCTGGCTTGAGGCAAACTCATGTGGCGGTATTTTTCCAAAAGCATGGGGTGTTCCTTTCCGGATTTTGTTAAGGCCGAGGCGAGTCTTTGGGATTATCCATAAAGGAGCACGACTGTCCAGTCAATCAATATTTTGACCGAACGGTTCAAAATATGACTCCAAGGAGATCGATTTGAAATAAATTCTTTGAATAATAGTCTGTTATTGAAGTATATTTTGTTAATACGCCGTTTGGGAAGGAAATTTGACTTGCCAGTCGCCTTTAAATAGTCTATGTACAGTTACGCGTTAATCTGTTGTCTTCGGCCTTGATTATTTACGACAAATCATTCCAAAATCGATCCAGGAGGCTCTTTTGGCGGATTCTCATGACAAAAAATGGTTTCGCATCGCCGAGTTGGAGAGGCAGTCCGGGGTGTCCCGGCGCACCATTCATTTTTACCTGCAGGAAGGCCTGCTTCACGCGCCCATGAAAACGGGAAAAACCATGGCCTACTACGACGAAGCGCACCTGGAAAGGTTGAAAATCATTTGCGCCGCAAAAAAGCAGGGCATGCCTCTTTTCGCCATTCGGGAAAAAATCTCCGCCATGAAAGGCGCACCCGACCTGCCAGCCCGCAACAAGGGCATCGGGGGCGCGGGCGCCAGGAAAACGGCAAAAAAAAAGCCCAAAAGCGCCCAGGGGAACAAAACCCGGGAGGCTATCCTGGATCTGGCCTGCTCCATTTTCCGCTCGGAAGGGTATAAAGGCGCCAAGGTGAGCGACATCACCAAACGTCTGAATGTAGGCAAGGGGACTTTTTATTTTTACTTTTCCGACAAAAAAGAACTTTTCCTGGAATGCGTGCCTCGCATTTTCGCCGAGTTGTTTTCCGACGGGTGGGATGAAATCGGCCGGGAACGGGATCCCATGGTCAGACTCCAACTCCGCGCCAAGGCGGTCTTGCCGGTTCTTAAGGAGTTCTGCGCCATCCTGGCTTTATGCAAGGAAGCGGTGGAGGATCCGGACCCCAAACTCAAGGATCTGGGAAACCGGGTTTTTACATCCATCCGCAAGCCCATAGAGACCGATCTCATCAAGGGGATGAAAATGGGCCTTTTCCGGGACGTGGACGCCAAGCTCACCTCCGCCATCATCGTCGGCATTGCGGAAGGCCTGCAATATCTCCAGTCCTGCGAGGAAGGCTTTGGCATGGCCAGCGCCCAGCAGAGTCTGCTGGACTTTTTCCGTTACGGCGTGGCCGGCGACGCCCGCTGATTTTCTTTGCATTTTCATGGGGGAAAACGGCCCTGACGCCGGCCGAACACAGGCGTTCGTCTGCAACTGTTCACTAACTATGCGTAGCTTCCCATGACTTATTTTTTGCCTTATTTAGGAATTTTAAGACTTCCATCGTCCGAAAATTATTTTATAAATCCTCATTTTTCCACTCTATCTGGGAATTTATTCAGTTTTTATGGCGCACTGCGGCAAAAAAGCGCTTGACTAGACAGTTTGGTTGACTATATAGTCAACTATCATGCAAATCGGATTTCGGGAGGAGGTCCTGGAAGATCCATTGTCAGCCGCCTGATTGAATTCCTTTTAAACAGGTCAAAATTCATTACAATTGAAATTTAAGGAGTATGAAACATGCGGGATGTGGCTATTGTCGGCGTTGGCATGACACGATTCGGAAAGTATCCTGACAAGGGCATTAAAGAGCTGGTGGCGGAGTGCGTGGACGCGGCCCTGGCGGACGCCGAGCTTGAAAAGGATCAAATAGAAGCCGCCTACATGGGCAGCGCCGCCACCGGGCTTATGACCGGGCAGGAAATGATCCGCGCCCAGGTCACTTTATCGGCCATGGGAATCGAGGCCATCCCCATGTATAACGTGGAAAACGCCTGCGCAAGCAGCTCCACCGCCTTCCATACCGCTTGGACGGCCGTGGGCGCCGGGCTTTACGACGTGGCTTTGGTGGTGGGCTTTGAAAAGCTGTTCGACTACGATAAGAAAAAATCCTTCACGGCCCTGGGCGCGGCCGTGGACGTGGAGATGGTCAAGCAGTTTTTGGAGGAATACGAGAAGCAGAACAAGACCAAGGAAAAGATTCTTTCCAAGGGGGCCGGGGAGAAAAAGTCCATATTCATGGACATGTACGCCTACTACACCAAGGGCTACATGCAACGCTTCGGCCTGACCCAGGAGCACTTTGCAAAAATCGCCGTCAAGAGCCATAAAAACGGCGCAAACAATCCCTACGCCCAATACCAGGAGGAAGTCACCCTGGAGCAGGTGCTCCAATCAGGGGATGTTTCCTATCCGCTCACCCGGATGATGTGCTCTCCCATCGGGGACGGATCGGCTGCGGCCATTATCTGCTCCAAAGAGGTCGCCTCCCGGTTTAAGAATCAGCCCGTATGGGTGGCCGGATCCGTCATCGGCAGCGGCAAACTGACGGCCGCCCAAGAGGACACCCTCACCAAACGTCTGGGCCCCAGGGCCTTTGACATGGCTGGAGTCACACCCAAAGACCTGGATTTCATCGAGGTGCACGACGCCACTTCTCCGTCCGAGATCATCACCATGATCGAATTGGGCATCTGCCCCGGCGAGGAGGCAGGCGCATGGATAGACAGCGGCGTCATGGAAGTGGACGGCGATATGCCCGTGAATACGTCCGGCGGCCTGGCCTCCAAAGGACATCCCATCGGCGCCACCGGTCTGGGGCAGATTCACGAAGTAGTCAAACAACTCAGGGGCGAGGCCGGCAAGAGGCAGGTCAAGAACCCCAAGATCGGCATGACGCACAATGGCGGCGGCATTCTTGGCGTGGACGCGGCGGCCATGGCTCTGCACATTTTCAGGAATTGAAGATTGTAGATATTTTTCATTAAAAATGTTCGGTTTAGCAGGGGGGTAACATGGAGAATCAGGACCGGCAGTATTGGAACATGGATATTGAGAACAAGCTCAATACTCCTGAAATCAAGGAATTGCAGCTTGCCAAGCTCAAGGACGCCCTGAAATGGCAATACGAAAACACGCCCTTTAACCGCGCCCGCTTTGACAAGGCCGGTGTAAAGCCCGAAGACATCAACAGCTTTGAAGATTTCGCCAAAGCCATCCCGCCCGCCGGCCAGCCGGAAGTCCGCGGGATCATCGAGGAAGTGGGCCTGGACATGAACAAGCTCATGACCCACTTGTTCGGGCAGAAAAGGATGGATGACCTGTATCTGCTGACCACCACCTCCGGCACCACAGGCATTCCCACGCCCTATCCCAATTTCAAGCCGGGCATCGTGGACGGCAGGGAAATCATGTGCCGCGCCGCCTGGCGCATGGGCGTCAGGCCCGGAGACCGCATCGGCCTGTGCTTCGGCCTGTCCATGCATGCGGCCGGAACGCCCCAGATTCTATGGTATTACGATTTTCCGGGCGTGACCATGGTTCCCATCGGAGCTGAGGCCGGAACGGAAAAGATCCTGCAGTTCATTCAGCTCTTCGGCGTTAATGTGTTCACCGGCACTCCGTCTTTGGCTTTGCATCTGATTGAAAGATGCCCGGAAGTGCTGAATATTCCCATTAAGAATCTGGGCATCAAAACACTGATTCTGGGCGCCGAGCCAGGAGCGGGCATTCCCGAAGTGCGCCATCGCCTGGAAGAGGAATACGGCGCCCAGGTCTTTGACGCGGGCGCCGGATACGGCTGCTCCTGCGAGCATCCGGTTTATCAGGGCATGCACTGGCTGGCCGACGACATGGCTTATTACGAATTGGTGGATCCGGAAACCGGAGACGCCATTCCCATGGAGCACGGCGCCCAGGGCATTATGGTCGGCACCTCGCTCAACCCCCAGGGAGCGGTGTGGTTTGACATGCGCTTCACCCTGGGAGACATCCACCAGGTGTTCACCGAGCCCTGCCCCTGCGGCAAGTCCGGTTTCCGTTACAAGGTTGTGGGCCGTTCCGACGACATGCTGAAAGTCAAAGGCGTGCCCGTCTATCCGGCCGCCATCGAAGGGGTGATTCACTCCTTCCCCAAAGAACTGACCGGCTCCTTCCGCATTGTGCTGGACGAACCGCCTCCCAGGGTGGTGCCGCCCCTCAAGCTGCGGGTGGAGCACTCCGCGGACGTCCGGAAGGACGATTTGCCGGAACTGGAAAAACGCGTGAACGAGAAAATGCACAGTCTGCTTAAAATCCGTCCCGCCATTGAATGGCTGGAACCCAACACCCTGGAACGCGCATCCAAGAAAACGCAACTGTTGGAAAAGAATTATTAGAATACCGGTGAGTTAAATAAGCATGGCCTCCTAAAGGGGCCATGCCTTGCGCCCTTAAATATAACAAGCGTTAGAAATAAAAGGGCGCCAAGGAGGGAACATGGGCAAAACAGTCGCAATTACGGGAGTCAACAGCTATTTTGCACAAACCGTAATCCCGAAACTGGCCGCCGATGAAACCGTGGACAGGATTATAGGCATTGACGTGACCCCGCAACGAAAAGGCCACCCCAAGCTGGAGCACGTCCAGGCGGACATTCGCAGCCCCAATCTGGACAAGGTCTTGAAAGGGGTGCACACGGTTTACCACATGGCCTTTATTGTGGGTGAGCTGCGGAACAAAGAGGAAGCGTGGGACATCAACATCAACGGCTCTAAAAACGTGTTTTCGGCCTGCGTGAAAAACGGCGTTAAAAAGGTCATTTACACGTCCAGCGCCACCGCTTATGGAGCGCATCCGGACAATCACTTAAGCCTGACCGAAGATAAGCCGCTCCGGGGCAACAAGGACAGCTACTACTCCTACGGCAAGGTCCAGGTGGAGAACTTTGTGACCGAGTACTTCCAGGATCATCCCGAGGTCAAGCTGGTCGTTTTAAGGGTTGGCCTGGGCGTGGGGCCGAATATCAACAATATGTTTTCGGATTTCTGGTCCCGGAAGGTTTACGGGTTCATGCTGGGAAGGCATCCCCATTTGCAGCTGATCCACGAACAGGATCTGGGAGACGCCTTGTACCTCGCCTACAAAAAGAATCTCCAGGGCGTATACAACGTAGCGGCCAGCGACGGCATACCGGCCCGTTGGGCCTTCAAACAGGCGGGCGTCCGTTTGTTCGACCTGCCTACTCCGGTGATGAAAGTTTTGGCCAACGTGGCTTTTACTTTGCACTTGGAAACGGTGAGCCAGGGCTGGGTCAGCCTTTCGGAGTATTCCATCCATATGAACACGGACAAATTCCGCAAGGCTACGGGATGGGAGCCAAAGTACAGCTCCGAGGCTGCGTTCCTTGATTATCTGAATAATCGAAACAAATCCGGCAAGGGAGCGCGGGCTTCATAGCTGGCTGCAATAATAACCTTTGGACTAAAGGGCGCATGAAAGCGCCTCCAACGCATGGATTTGCAAGCGAGGCAAAATACCGGAGGAAATATGGGCATCCTGAATAATATAAGAACCGGCGTGGTTTCCAGCATAGTAACGCGCCGCTGGCTTATGAGGCCGGGGATGAAAGGCCTTGAATTTGCTTATTACGTGGGGCGGGTTCCCCTGCTTAAAAAGCTCCATCCCTGGACCAGCGGCAAAAAGAACAGCTGCACCTACCTGCCCATCAAGGTGGACATCAACCAGGAAATGGGCCAGGCGGTGAATGAAATATATCCGCCCCAGGTGGTGCATGATTTCATCGACAAAGCCAGCCACATCGTTCGCATGAACAAGTGCCTGTGCCGGAACGCCCAGGATTGCGAAAACCACACCCACGACATTGGCTGCATGTTCATGGGGAAGAGCGCGCTTGGCATGCCGCCCCAGATCAGCAAGGAAATCAGCAAGGAAGAAGCTCACGAACACGTTGAAAAGGCTGTGGCCGACGGCCTGGTGCCCATGGCCGGCAAGGTGCGCGTGGACAATTTCGCCTTTTTAATTCCCGACCGGGATGAACTCCTTTCCGTGTGCTTCTGCTGCCATTGCTGCTGCATGATGGGCTATTACCGCCATGCAGGAGAGCAGATCAACGAAATGATGGTTCCCTTGGAAGGAGTAAAGATTACGGTCAACCCCGAAGTGTGCCAGGGATGCGGAACATGCGTGGAAACATGCATCTTCGACGCCATCAGCATTAAAGACGGCATTGCGGTTCACAGCGACGCCTGCAGGGCCTGCGGCAGGTGTACGCGCTACTGCCCCAACGGGGCCGTCACCCTGAGCATTGAAAACGCCAATTACAAGGACGCCATGGAAGGTCGCGTGGAATCCTACGTGGATTGGGGCCAGGGAAAGAAAAAAGGCTGAAAAGGTTTTCCGGGGAAACCCGGAAAATGGAGGGTGTTAGTAGGGGGAAAGACAGGGGGAAAGCCGCCGTGGGGGGAGGCTTTCCCCTTGTGCATTTTTAATAGTCGTAGAAACCTTTTTTGGTTTTTCTGCCAAGCCAGCCGGCTTCCACGTATTTTCTCAGAAGCGGGCAGGGGCGGTACTTGGAGTCTTTAAACCCTTCGTACAGGGTTTCCATGATGGCCAGGCAGGTGTCCAGGCCAATAAGGTCCGCCAGCGCCAGGGGGCCCATGGGATGGTTCATGCCCAGCTTCATGACCGTATCGATGTCTTCGCGGGTTCCAACGCCGTGATACAGGCAGTACACCGCTTCGTTGATCATGGGCAGAAGAATGCGGTTGGCGATGAATCCGGGGTAGTCGGCGGCTTCGGCGGGGGTCTTGCCGAATTTTTCGCTCAAATCCCAGGTCAGCTTAAAGGTTTCGTCCGACGTGGCGATGCCGCGGATGACTTCCACCAGCTTCATGACCGGCACGGGATTCATGAAATGCATGCCGATGACTTTTTCCGGCCTTTTGGTCTGGGCGGCTATCCGGCCGATGGGAATGGAAGACGTGTTGGTGGACAGGATGGCGTCCGGTCCGCAGATTTCGTCCAGATCCCGGAAGATCTTGAACTTAAGGTCTTCGCGCTCCGTGGCGGCTTCCACCACAAAGTCGGCCTTGGCCATGTCCTTGAGGTCTTCCGTAATGGTGATCCTGCCCAGGATGGCGTCCTTATCCTCAGCGGAAATTTTGCCCTTTTCCACGTTTTTGGAAAGGATTTTTTCAATATTTGCAAGGCCTTTTTTAGCGAAATCCAGGGAGATGTCGCTCATGATTACATTCAGGCCGCTGGTTGCGGCTACCTGGGCGATGCCGTTGCCCATCTGGCCCGATCCTATAACACCGAAAGTTTTGACGTCCATATTCTCCTCCTGTTAAACTAATTAGGTAAATTGGCTCGTGAAAAACATTTGGGAACCTACTACTTTTTTAGGTCTTGCGCAAGTCTTTGAGACGGGCGAAATTCCAACAATTCCCAAACTGTCAGCGGGCTGAGGATTCATAAGGCGGGAGGAAGTTATGAAATCATACGATGTGGTGGTCATAGGATCGGGAACGGCAGGGCAAACGGCTGCCTATGCTTTGGAGGAGCAAGGCTTCAAAGTCGCAGTCATTGAAAAAAGCCCTACGCCCGGGGGAACCTGCGCCCTGTATGGCTGCCAGGCGAAAAAATGGTTCTACGAGACCGCCGAGGCGGTTTCCAAAGCAAAACATCTGCAAGGCCTGGGAATCACGCAGCCTCCTGAATGGTCGTGGGAGGACGTCCTTGCCCAAAAAAACGCCTTTACATCCAAAATTCCGGACAACGCCGTCAACGGCCTGCAAGGGGTGGACATCGACTTCATCCCAGGAGAAGCCAGATTTCAGGACAAGGAAACCCTGGTGGTGAACGGGGGAACCGTCCACGCCAAATGGTTCATAATAGCCTCGGGCGCGGAGCCCATGCCTCTGCCCATTGACGGGGCCGAAAACATGATCACCAGCACGGATTTTCTGGGTCTGAAAGAACTGCCTGAGAAAATACTCTTTGTGGGCGGCGGCTTCATATCCTTTGAATGCGCCCATTTTTGCGCCGGGCTGGGGCCGAAAGACGGAACGGTCACAATTTTGGAAGCCGGACCAAGGCCTCTGGGGCCCTTTGATTCGGAAATGGTGGAGCTTCTGACGGAAGCCTCTCGGGACGCCGGCATAGACATTCGGACCGGCGTGAAAATCACTTCCATCGTCAAGCAGGGCGACGGATTCAAGGTGCTTACGGAAAACCAGGGGGATTTTCAAGCGGACCTGGTGGTTCACGGAGCAGGCCGCAGCCCGGATATATCGGGCCTGGACCTGGAAAAAGCCGGGGTGGAATTCGAGCGCAGGGGAATCAAGGTGGATGCGTCCATGCGGACTTCAAACCCCAGGATCTTCGCCGTGGGCGATTGCGCTGCAACCATCCAATTGGCCCGGGTGGCGGACAAGGAAGCCGCCGTGTGCGCAAACAATATCATTGCGGATAGAAAAGGCGCCGGCAAAGCCCAGGCCATGGTTTACGACACCGTGCCGTTTTTGTTGTTCACCTATCCCCAATACGGCATGGTGGGCAAGACGGAAGACGCCCTGAAAAAGGAGGGCCTAAAATATTACAAGAGCTTCGGCAAGCATGTCGGTTGGCCAACCTACAGGCGCGTGGGCATGAAGCACGCCGCCTATAAGATTTTGGTGGACGAAAACAATATGATCCTGGGCGCTCACATTTTATCGGATAACGCGTCCGGACTGTTGAACCTGCTGAGAACGGCCATGATGCACGGCGTTTCCGCCGAGGATTTGCATGCCGAAAGCCTCATGACCCCTTACCCCTCCCGGGAGAGCGATGTGGTGTATATGCTCAAGCCCCTGATTGAATAAAAAGGGGGCGGGAGAGTATTTTACAAAAAAAATGCCTCCGGAGGCGAACTGATTAAATGCTGCCTCCGGCGGCCAACTTTTGAAAAAGTTGGATCAAAACTTTTAAAATGGCGCTTCGCGTAAAAACCAGAGTGTTTATATATCCGGAGCCCCCAAAGCCCTGAATTGTTAAGGGATACTCCGCTATCGTAGGTTGGGTTGAGCTTGCGAAACCCAACAAATTGCAGCCGCGAAGCGGCATCCTATAAAGTCCCTTCCCCACTGGCGGGGGAAGGTCAGGATGGGGGGGATCGCCATTCCCGAATGTCCCTGTCGGGAATCCAGCGTCCCTGGCTTTTAAAAACAACAATGACACTGGGTCCCCGCCTGCGCGGGGATGACGGACTTAATCGGCCTGAATGGCGCCTTTGGCCTGCCCTTTGGCCTGCCCTTTTTCCTGCCTGTATTGGGCGCCGCTTGCTGCGCCCGCGTAGGGGCTGGGTCTCCCAACCCGCCTTTTCCAGGCGCCCTAATTGGTTTTTGAACAATACATTTTCAATATACTGAAAGCGAGGTATTTCCCATCACTATGAAAAGTTTCATAAAAAACAAGTTCTTCCTTATTCTTACCGTCTTCCTTTTGTTGGGACCGCTCTGTTCACTGCCCGCCCTGGCGGAAGATCCCTCTCCTGATTATTCCCAAAAGCAGAACTGGCTGGCGTTAGCCGGCGCCCCCAATAAAGAGGTGGACGTCTTTTGGGTCTACCCTACGGTTTATCAGGGCAGGCCCTTGGTGGCGGCCATTGATGACCCCCAAATGCGTGAAGCGGCCATGCGCACCCTCACAACCCAAGCCTCGGTTTTCGCGGATGCGGCCAATATTTTCGCCCCCATGTACCGCCAGGTTCAAATGGCAGTATTGAAAATGTCCGTGCAGGATCAGGAGAAATATCTGGACATAGGTTATAAAGACATTGAAAAGGCTTTTGACTATTATCTGAAAAACCTGAACCAAGGCAGGCCGCTTATTCTGGCCGGGCACAGCCAAGGGTCGGATCAATTGTCAAAGCTCATAAAAAAACGGCTCAACGACCCCGTTCTAAGAAGCAAGCTGGTGGCGGCCTATATCATAGGCTGGTCCATCACCAGGCAAGACCTTGAAAATCATCCTTATATGCAGATATGCGCTTCAGACCGAGACACGGGCTGCATTATCACCTATAACTGCGTGGCCGCCGGAAAACAGAAAGCAGCCCCCACAATTCTTCCAGGCGCGGTGGTGGTCAACCCGCTCAGTTGGAATCCGGACGGCGCGGCCATAGCGGCTGATCAAAACCTGGGCGCGGCTATCTTCGCCGACAATGGCAAAATGAACATGGAGCCCGGTTTCACAGGCGCCCAGGCAGTTGAGGGCGGGCTGGTGGTAAGCCCCAAGGACGCAAGCAATCTCACCAGCATGCCTTTTGGTCCGGGCGTCTATCACAACTATGATTATGCGCTGTTTTATCAAAACCTGAAGGTCAACCTGGAACACCGGATAAAAGCATATTTGTCCCGCGGCAAATAGGTGGATAATTCTTGGGATGTCTCCCAAACAGGGATAGAAAAAATACTACTCCCTGCGTGTGGACTTCTGGACGGTGGACTTCTGGGGACGTCTTTGCTTATTTGACTAACTGAAGTTGCGCATTGGTGCTGGACGGATTCCAAGGTTAGCTGCAGCATCAATTGCCGAAAAAAAAGGGGCGGGAGAAAATCTCCCGCCCCTATAATAACTCAAAAAACAAAAACTATCTTTTGACCACCAGGGCCACGGCCTCGCCGCCGCCCAGGCACAGGGAGGCGCAGCCGGTTTTGCTGTCGCGTTTGATCATTTCGTGAATCAGGGTGATCAAAACCCGGCAACCGCTGGCGCCGATGGGATGGCCCATGGCCACGCTGCCGCCGTTTACGTTGGTTTTTTCCGGGTCCAGGCCCAATTCCTTCATGACGCAGACCGTGGAGCCGGAGAACGCCTCGTTGATCTCGAACAGATCCACGTCCTCAATCTTGATGCCTTCTTTGTCCAAAGCCTTGGGCACGGCCCAGATGGGGGCCACCAGCACGTATTTCATGTCAATGCCGTAAGAAGCCTGGGCGCCGATTTCCGCCATGATTTCGCAGCCAAGCTCCTTGGCTTTTTCTTCGGACATGACAACCACGGCTGCCGCGCCGTCGCTAATGATGGAAGCGTTGCCCGCAGTGCCCAGTCCGTCCTTTTGAAAGGCAGGCTTCATTTTGGACAGGATTTCAAAGGAAGTTTCCTGGGGGCATTCGTCCGTATCGAAAATTTTGGGATCGCCCTTGCGCTGGGGGATGGGCACGGGCACAATTTCGTCCTTGAAACGGCCGGACTTGATGCTTTCCATGGCCCTGCGGTAGGTTTCCGCGGCGTATTTGTCCTGGTCTTCGCGGGTGACGTCGTATTTTTCACAGCAAAGTTCGTTGGAAATGCCCATATGGAAGTCGTTTACGATGTCCCACAGGCCGTCGTGGATCATGCTGTCTTCCAGCTTGCCCGGGCCCATGCGATATCCAAAGCGGGCTTTGGGCAGGTAATAGGGGGCGGCGCTCATATTTTCCATGCCGCCTGCAACCACCACGTCGGCGTCGCCCAGGGCGATGGCCTGAGCGGCCAGCATAACCGCTTTAAGAGCGGAGCCGCACACCTTGTTGATGGTGAAGCATTCCGCCGCCCAGGGCATGCCGGCCTTGACGGCCGCTTGCTTGGCCGGGTTCTGGCCGTATCCCAAAGGAAGCACCTGCCCCATAATGACTTCGTTGACCACTTCCTTGTCGATCTTGGCTCTTTTAATGGCTTCTTCTATAACGATTGCGCCCAGGTCCGTAGCGCCGATATTGGCAAGGCTTCCGTTGAACGCGCCCAACGGGGTTCGCGCTGCACTTACGATGACTGCTTTTTTCATGAGTAGTCTCCCAATGATTAAGTTAAATTCCAACCGGATAAGGTTCGGCCGGAAGGGCTTTTTCCTATGGCAGGCGGCCTAAAAGCACCTGCTCCAACACCCGAGCCTGAGACGCCCGGGAATAATTGTCTATCACATACTGCCTGAGTTTTTCACCCATGGCTTTGCGGGTTTCAAAACCCAGGGCGTCCATTTCCCTGATTGCCCGGACCATGTCCTCCGGGTTTTCCGGAGTATAGCACACTCCGCCGTTCACGGCCTGCACAAGGTCTTTGGACTCCCCTTCCATACCCAGTAAGACGGGGACTTGGCAAGCCCATGAGTCATACATTTTTACCGGTTTCATACTTTTGAACACATCCAGGGCCTTTGATGTCACTGCAGCGGCATCGCAAGCTGAGAAGATGGGGGGCATTTCCGGCCTGGGCTTATATCCCAGAAAATGCAGGTTTTTCAGTTTGAGCTCCTTGGCCCGGTCCCGCAGTTCCTTTTCCACAGGCCCGGTCCCTACCATGAGGAATTGATACCTGGGCTCGTCTTCCATCAATTTGGCGGCGTTCAATATGGTGTGCAGGTCCTGGGCCACGCCCATATTGCCGGCGTGCAGAACAATAAAGCTGTCCTCCATGCCCAGATTTTTCCGGACCTGATCCCTTCCCTCCTGGGTCCAGTAAAAACTCTCCACCGTGGCGCCGTTGGGAATGACAATCATCTTTTCCGGGGGCACGTTGCGCTTTAAAAGCATGTCGCGGACCGTCTCCGTGACCACCACGACTTTCTCCGCGTTGCGGTAGCATGTCTCCTCGAGCAGGGTGGCCATTTTGATTGCCATGCCCGACTGGACAAGACCCAACTCCACCGCGGCCTGGGGCCATGGATCGCGCACCTCGAAATACATGGGTATTTTTTTTGCCCATTTGAGAATTACGGCCGCTCCGCCCACGAACAAAGGCGGCGAAGTGGCGTATATGCAATCATACTTTTTGCGGCACGCCAGAAGCCCGGCCAGGGCGGCCGTGAACATATAGGTCAGGTAAAAGATGATGCGCTTTTTAAAGCTCTTTTCCCTGAAAGCAGCCACCTTTACGTACCGGACGTCAATGCCTTCCAATTCGTCCTTTTTATACCAAACGTTTTTGAACTCCGGATGGATGACTCCCTCAGGATGGTTGGGTACATTGGCGATGACCGTAACTTCGTGGCCCTGCTTGACCAGGCGGCTGGCCATTTCAAATGACCTGACCTGGGTGGCCCCGTTCTCAGGCGGGAAATACTGGCTTAAATATAATATCCGCATGTCGGTTCTCCAGGGCGCGCACTTGAAGATCAGGAATCGTCAGGCCGCTTTTTGATGTTTTCCACAAGTCTTTCAATGTCCCTTGCCCGGGCCGGAACACCGGCCTGCTTCCACATTTCCGCGGAACGCATGAACAAGGAAATGGCGTATTGCTTGTTGCGCGTCAAATGGGCGCTTCTTTCCAGTGAATAGGCTGCTTTTTTATAATCTTTCAACTGCTCGTAAACGCCGGCTGCCACCATCCAATTCATGGCCTTGCGCCCTTGCTTTTTCAAGGCCTCTTCAATGCATTCGGCGGCTTTTTCAAAATCCCCCATGATGCCGTACAGCTTGGCTGCTTCACGCCACATATCCGGACGAGGATCTTCCGAGTCCAAGGCTCTTTCAATGGTCGGAACAACCTTTTCGCGCTGATTTGTTTGCAGATAAAATGCCGCGGAGGCCAGGATCACAGCCTTTTTATCGGGATGTTCCTTTTCAATCTTATCAAAAAGGTTTTGTCCCAGGGAAATGTCATTTTCCTTTTTGCAAATAAAAACGAGCTGTTTCATAAAGTCAGCGTTCATGGGCTCAACCACGAAGCCTTTTTCCAGGGCTTCCACGGCTTTTTGGGGCTTGCGGGCGTTGATGAAAACCCCCGCCAGCTTGATTAGTCCCTCGGCGCTGTCCGGGCGGACCGTCAACGCCTTTTCCATGAGGGCTGCAACTTCGTCCAATCCCTTTTGGCACTCGGGCGAGGGCTGGATGTCTCTGCCCTGATGGAGCGTCATGGCGCTTCTTAGGGCGGGGCCGCACGTTTTAGCCAATTGGTTCATGCGGACGTCGGCCATAAGCAGGTACGTGGGCAGTTTTCTGTCATCCAGTTCCAGCGAGCGTTCCAGGTATTCCCTGGCGCTGTCCAGGTCGCGCAGGGTCTGATAATAAAACCGGGCGATTTCTGTTTCATAATAGGAATTGGTGGAGGCCATGCTTCTGGCCATATTGTACCAATCCGCCGCCAATGCCGCTTTATCCGGGTCCAGCTTTCTGGTTTTATCCGGATGCGCCCATTGGGCGTACAGCCTCGCCAGGTTCATGGCGTTTTGCGGATCGCTGGGATTGATGGAGAAGCAATTAACCAGCGCCCATTTGCCCATTTCCCTGACCTCTTCCCGGTTGAGTTCGGGCAACTCCCTGATCTTCAAGGAATCGAAATCGGGCTCGCCGTCCTTGAAAAAAGACCCCGTGGTTGGAGTGTGCTGAGCCAGAATCGCAGCGTCGGAGGCCAGATCCGTGTGGTTGGATGTCAGGAATGAGGCCTCCTTGACAGCGCCAAGGGAATGCGCCACGCCGATTAAACGCAGAAATCGCTCCGACCCCATTTTCGTGTTCAGGGGCGGGGAAGCGCCGCCGGATCCCCATTGCTGGGCCCGGGCGGCATATACGTCGGCGATGACGGGCCGCACGCAAACGTACATGACAGCCGCCGCCGTAATGACAGTGACGGCTAAGGCGGTGACAATGGCGCGAGGCGGAACCAGGACCTTGGGAGCGTCCTCATCCTTTTTCTGCATCAACAGCCAGCCCAGAATAAAGGCGATGCCGAGCATCCATAAATACTGAATCCAGATGCGCGAGGCCACCCAATGGGTTTGGTTGACAACTTCCTGAAGAACCCGGCCCGGATCTCCGGTCAGGGGAATGACGCCCTTCATCAGGCTGGAAGAATGAAGAATGATGACCAGGATGGCGGAAAGCGCCGTCAGCCCGCCCGCTCCAATGAGCAGAGGCGGCCACTCGCCCCACTTGAGCTTGTCGGGATTCTCCCGGCTCCCGCAAAAAATCAGAACGAAAAAAACAATCAACGGCAAAATCATCAGCCCGCCGAATACCATGCTTTTTTGCTCGTTGTATTCGACGGGGTTGGTCTTGACCGAACGCAGCAGGCCCATGCCGGGCACTGCGTCGAATTCGGGCATTTTAAGCACAGGGCCTGAACGGGTTTGCTGGACGATGGACCATTGGTGCCCCAAAAACGAATAGGCTATGAGCGAGATAACCACCCCGCATAAAACGGCAAGCACCAGCATATTTCTGGGCGCGGCGGCGGCAGGCTTGGGCTCCTGGCTGCTTTGCCGCCCTTTGCTGTTTTTCGGCTGAGGCGCCGGCTCCTCCGCTGGCGCCAACGGCTTGCGCATGCTTAGCCGGCGCACGGCGATAGCGACCATCAATCCGGAAAAGGTCCAGAACAACATGGCCGTGGAGGAAAAGGGGAAGGACACGGCGATTTCCGTAATGTGGGAAACCAAGGCGCAAAACAGGCCGACGGCGGTCCAGGCCAAGGGGTTGGCCATGTCCGGCTTTTTACTTGTGCGGCCCTTGGTAAAAGCGCAATACGCCAACACTCCGGTCAGGACCCCTACATGGGCGCCTACGCAGGCGTAAGCGGTCTCCGATTCCAACCTGGCGATGTGGCCGCCTCCCATTCCTAACATTTTGGCGAGCAAAACAAGCAGATCGTACCCGAAAAACAGAAAAATCGTGGTTCCAAGCACGCCGCCTGAAACAAAAAACAAGGCGAACTTCCGCCGCTGTTTTTTGACCATGGAATATCCGGCGGCGGACAACCCATGAACCATAATAGCGCCCAGCAGCCATAAATACGCGGCCAGGCCGAACACGCCCGTGGCGGCCAGGCGGCTCATCATGTCGTTATGCGCCCTGTCCGCGGTTTCGGAGGGCGGCAGCTTTTTAAGCAGGCGCAACGGATAGCGCTGGCGAAAGGCGGTTCCCACGGTTTCCTGTCCAAACCCGAAAACAGGCCGCAAATAGCCGAAAGGAATCTTTTTCGCTTCCCGGTTTTCTATGGAGGAAACCTCTAACAGGGGCTGGGACGAGAAGAAAATGTCGATGTAGCCTTCCCAGACGGCCACACGGGTTTCCATGGAGCCTTGCCGGCGCACCGTTTGCCAGACGTTGCTTTCCTCCGCCTCCGGCTCTTCGTTGTCCTGCACAATCTGGGGATGCTCCAGAGTGACAAAGTGAATGCCATGGGAGCAAAAGCCGACGCCCAAGGCCAATAAAATACAGAGAATCGCCAGATTGATTAAGGACGACTTACTTTCTTTGGCGCTGAAAAACAATCCTGCGCAGCCTATGACCGCCGCAATCGGCCAGATCAGATAGGTTGCCGCGAACACGGCGCTTTTGTCGGCCAAAAATTTCATCATAAGGGCCATAAACATGCCCACGCCTACGCCAACCAAGAGGCAGGACGCCAGCTTTAAGACGTCTTTCGCCCAGACTTTGATTCCCGGTCCTCTTAACGTCCGCGCCCAGATAACCGCGAAAAAAATCAATCCGGCCATGAGGCCCAGGATCGGACCGCGGCTTTTTGAATGAAACGTGGAAAGCAGTTGAAGGGAAGCGATCATGGAGTATATGGAAGCCTTCCACAAACCAGCGTTGGATTCCTCCTCTTCCCGAAGGCTGGCGAAAATCCGCGCCAGGGTCGGAAAAAAGACCATTACCTCAAAGGCCCCCAAGAAGACGGCGTTGCCAAGGGTCGATACGCATCGGACGCCCACGTTTCCTTTCCAGGGCATGGGGTCCGGGCCGTAGTGCTGGGCCAGGGCGTATAATGAAATGGGCAGGCTGGTGAAGATCAGCACCGTGACCACCCTTTCCACCTGAAGGTGCGACCTGAAAAAGGCGATGATGACCAAAAAGACGCCGATGAGGGATAATTGGGAAATCAGGCCTTCATGCCTGAAAATCTCCCCCCAGAAGCTTAGGGTGTGGCCAATGGAAAACACACAGGAAAGAATCAGAGCCAGGGTATACAAGAAGACCGGCCGCATCAGCCCTTTCGGAGCCCCCAGGGACCTCTTTCGGGCTTTGCCCCTGTCCGCCATATAGACCATCCACAGGCCGGCCAGGACGAAGGCTCCCGCCCTGAACATGGCGTATTTGTGGTTTTCAAAAATATGCTGGGACAGCACGTTAAAATGAAGGGGGACCGCCATCGCCATCACAAGGACAAGGGCTTCCATGGCCCCTGCGCAAAAACGGCCTAAGGCCGAAAGTTGCGGGGCGGAGTCGGGGGCGTCGCTTGAAGCAGTTAAGCCGGACATAGTTCCTCTTTGTTTTCTGTGTGCAGCCAATAGGATTAAGAACTTACCATAGTATTCAAAGATACGGAGCAAAATCAAGGGCTATCATGGCCGGAGACAGGGTCTTGTATACTCCCGCAGACCCCGGGAGGCAACTGGGAAAGCAATTCTTCGGCTTCCCCGGCGACTGGGTCGAATTCCTTGGCGTTTTCCAGCATGCGGACCGCCATAAGGTAGTCTTCAGCTCTTATGGCGGCTTTGCCCGCCGCAATCCAGGCCGGGCCGGGAGCCCGGCTCAGCTTTGCGGCTTGCTCAAAGGATTCTGCGGCCTTTGAAAACTCGCCCAGGTCCAGCAAGGCGTTGCCTTTGGTCGTTAAAAGAGAGGCCGAGGGGTGCATGTTGGACGTAACCTCCATCCATGCCAGGTTTTTTTCCGGGTTGTCTATCACCTCGCCGGAGCGGGAAATGACATGCAAAGACAGCCCCCCCATCCATAAGGTGCACAAAACCAATACAACCGGGGCGGCCAGCTTCCCCGCCTGATGGATTTCCGGCGCCGCGCCAATCAGGCTGTCCACGAAATAAAGGGCCAGAAAGACCGCTGCAAACTGCACAGGGGCCAGATATCGGTCTGCGGTGGGGTCCAGCCAGGTGGTCAGGTAGCTGTACAGCAAAAATCCTGTGCAGACCAGGACCGTAACGGCCATGGTTTTAGCCAGGGTCCATTCTTTTTCGGCCGAATCGGAAAATCGTTTGAACAAGAACAGGAACGCAAACAATGCTGCTGCGCAAATTAGCAAACGAAACGCCGGCGGAACAGCCTGGGGCATAATGAATCCGGTAAGGGATCTGGACAAAATTTCAATAATTTCCACAAAACCGTATGGGTTGGTTCCGCGCGGCCCTGCAAGGCTGCCGGTCTGCAAAAAATTACGAAGGAGCCAGGCCCCCAAAGGAAGCGAGGCGATCAGCCCGAATGCTCCGGCGCGTTTCACCACGGATTTCCAGTGCAGTTCGCGGGAGCTTAACAAGATAATCAGTCCGCCGCACAGGATGAGCGACACCCCGTAATACCGGGTCAGAGCGGCCATGCCTGTAATAAATCCCGTCCAGGCGGCCTGGCTGTATGTCTGCGTTTTTGTATAAGCATGAATGCTCATGACAAAAAAGACGGTTAACAAGGTGTATAAGGGCTCGGAAAGGACCATCATGGAGGTTTTTAAGAGAGGCTCAAAAAGGAGGACCGTCACCGCCCCTGTAAAAACCAGGTACGGAAATTTTAAATCTTTGGCGAACAGGCGATGGACGAAGTAAATAATCAGGCCAAAGCAGGCGGCGTTAAAAAAGCGGAAGACGTCCATCACATCCAAACCCAACAACCCCAATCCGGCGAGAAGAATTGGGAAGAGGGGAGGCCACCTGACATACAAACCCCAGCCTGTATGAAATCCTTCGCCGTCCAGCAAATGCCTGGCGCACTCCACATACGAAGTGGAGTCCGGGCTCATGCCCGGGCCGTAATCGGCGGTTCCCGCAAGCACGCCGGCGACGCCTATCAGCGCCAAAGCCAGCCCTGTATACCATTTGTTGAAGATTGTCATAAATAAAGCCTTATTCCGTGCGGGGCAGATTACCCGAAAAAAGCATGGCATGCAATGATCCTGTTGACCAAAGGGCGCTTCGCATGAGGAAATATGGGGACTTGCCTGTCATTGCCGCTTGATCAGGCAGGGGGCCTGTTGTCATCCGGCAAGAAAATACGCGACGTGCATCAGGCCGCAAAGGGTTCTAATCCATTGTTAATATGTTTGATTTGCCCCCTCCCCCTTGCGCCCGGCGCAAGAGGCCTTATGTTTTACTCAATGCAGCGGCGACGCCGCAAAACAGTCTACAACCACCGCAGTAACGGAGACCCCATGAGCACCAAAAATGAAAAGCAACCCCAACCCGAAGATGTGGAGCGCGAATTGTCGGATTTTTTGTCTCAGCGTTTCGGGGATAAGGTAAAAATAATTTCCCCCCTGGCCTTGCCGGAAACCGAAGGCGAGGACGTGGACAATCCCCCCAAGGAAGGCTCCAAGCTCAATTTCAACCTCAAACCTGAAGAATTAATCTCTTACCTGGATCAGTATATTGTCAAGCAGGATAGGGCCAAGGCCGTCCTCTCCACCAAAATCTGCACCCATTACAACAGGGTGCGGCGGGCCATGGAATCAGACAAAAAAGGCCCGGATCTTATTGGCAGCATTAAGAATAACGTGCTGTTGCTTGGCCCCACCGGCGTGGGCAAGACTTACTTGATCAAGCTCATCGCCAAAAAAATCGGAGTGCCTTTCGTCAAGGGCGACGCCACCAAGTTTTCCGAGACCGGATACGTGGGCGGCGACGTGGAGGATCTGGTCCGCGACCTGGTTCGGGAAGCTGACGACGACGTGGAACTGGCCCAGTACGGCATCATTTATATAGACGAGATCGACAAGATCGCCGCTGCACACAACATGATGGGCGCGGACGTCTCGCGCACGGGCGTGCAAAGGGCTTTGCTCAAGCCCATGGAGGAAACCGAGGTGGAACTGAAAGTTCCGCACGATCCGGTTTCCATGATTCAGGAATTGGAGCGGTTCCGCAGGACCGGGCAGCGCGATGCATCCCGCATTAACACCAAGAACATTCTGTTCATCATGAGCGGCGCGTTTGGGGACCTGGGCGAGATCATCAAAAAAAGGATGAACGAAAAAGGCATGGGATTCTCGGCCAAGATCTCCAGCCAGAAGGAGGATTTCAAGTACCTCCGCCACGTGAAGTCCGAAGACCTTATCAAGTACGGGTTTGAATCGGAATTCGTAGGCCGCCTTCCTGTCATTACGGTCCTGGAAACCCTGGCGGCCGAGGATCTTTATACGATTTTACGAAATCCCAACAATCCCTTGATCATCGGCAAAAAGCTGGATTTCGGCGCTTACGGTATAGACATCCGGTTTACGGACAACGCCTTGAAAGCCCTGGCGCAAAAAGCATACGAGCAACGGACGGGCGCCCGCGGCTTGGTCAGCGCCATTGAAAACGCCCTGCTTGTGTTTGAAAAGCGCCTGCCCTCCACGGATATCAAGGAGTTCTCCGTGACCGAAGAAGTGGTCCGGAACCCGGAAAAAGCCCTGGAGGAAAGACTTGCCCTGCGGGGCGACCCCAAATGGGCCGAGCTTTTCAGGCGGGTGGCCAATGAAGAAAAGAACGCCGTTTTCGAGTACATCAGCAATAACAAATCCAGCCTGTCGGAGCGGTACAGCCTGAAGCTGACGCCGTCCCGGATCGATCTGATAGCGGCTTTTTATTGCCACGCCCCCACGGACATCAAGAACGTTTTGGAGCAGATTTCCAGGGATTATAACCGCACCAAAAAGCTGGAACTGCGTTTTTTCCAGGAGCAGGGAATTAACATAACCCTGGACGACGACGCCGTGGATTATGTGATTTACAACTACAGCCAGGTTAAAACCGGGGTGGACGGTTTCTTCCCGCGGCTGGTTTCGGATTTTGAACACGGCCTTAAGCTGGCCAGGGAAAAGACGGGCAGAGACCATTTTCTGCTGGGACGGGACGCTATCGCCAATCCCGAGCCTTTCCTGGCTGATCTGATCAGGCGGTCTTTAACTCCCTCCCTGCCAGGGGAGCCTGGGGAAGCCGATCCCGCCTCTTAAAGCGGAAACGGTTTGACAGCCCCGCGCAAGGCAATCTTTGCCCTTGGCAAGTCACCCATTCGTGAGTTATTGTATAATTTTACCGGCCGGGACGGCGCAGCCGCTCCGGCCGGCCAATAAATTTGTGGAGAATCAATACGTCATGATAGGAATTTCCAAATTATATTGCGGGACTGTAGAGCCTTCGGACACCCTGCGCTACGCAAGGCACAGCGGCAAACTGCCTTCCCATCTGCTTCAATTTTCCATTGATAAAAAACCCGTGGTCGTCTGGAACGCCACCCGCCGTTGCAATTTGAAGTGCGTGCATTGTTACGCCCATGCAACCGCCGGCAAGGCGCCCGTGGAAATGACCACCGAACAGGGCAAAGAGCTTATTAAGGATCTGGCCGAATTCGGCAGCCCGGTTATGCTGTTTTCCGGCGGCGAGCCCCTGATGCGGGAGGACCTGCCCGAGCTGGCCGATTTCGCGGTGCAAAACGGCATGCGCGCGGTCATCTCCACCAACGGCACCCTGATTACCAGGGAAATGGCCCAGACCCTGAAAGCGGTGGGCCTCTCCTATGTGGGCGTCAGCCTGGACGGCATGGAAGCGGTGCACGATAAGTTCCGGGGCGTGAAAGGCGCTTTTAAACAAGCCCTGGAAGGCATTGAAAACGCCCGGAACGCAGGCATCAAGGTAGGTCTTAGGTTTACCATCAACAAGGCCAACACCTCGGAAATTCCTGCTATATTCGACCTGCTGGAAGAGCGGCAAATCCCCAGGATCTGCTTTTATCATCTGGTCTACTCGGGCCGCGGCTCCAAAATGGTCGAGGAAGACCTGAGCCTGGATCAAACCCGCCAGGTGGTGGACCTCATCATGGACCGCACCAAAAGCCTGCACGACAGGGGCAAGCCCACCGAAGTTCTGACCGTGGACAACCACGCGGACGGGCCTTACGTGTACCTGCGTATGCTCAAGGAAGACGAAAAGCGGGCCGCCGAGGTTCTGGAACTGCTTGAGATGAACGAAGGCAACAACTCGGGCCGGGGAATCGGCTGCGTAAGCTGGGACGGCCAGGTGCATGCAGATCAATTCTGGCGGCACCATACTTTCGGCAATGTGCTGGAAAAACCGTTCTCCCAAATATGGACCGATCCCGAGGACGAGTTCCTGCAAAAGCTGAAAAAGAAAAAAGAATACGTTACGGGACGTTGCGCAAAATGCAAGTGGCTGGACATCTGCGCAGGCAATTTCCGCGTTCGCGCCGAAGCAGTTTATGACGACGTGTGGGCGCCGGACCCGGCCTGCTACCTGACGGACGAGGAAATCGGCATCGCCTGATTTGCCCCGGCGGACTGACATAAAAAACAAGTTGCATTCAAGCAAGCGGACGAGCCTTGAGGCGTTCAAAAAACAAAGACGCTGGGTTCCCGCTTGCGGGCGTTCCTGAAAAAGCGGATCGCCCTTGCGGGAATGACGGTCTTTCAAGGCAAGCGCGAAATGAGCCGTTGCTCTCCGTCATCCCCGTGGAGGGGGCGGCGGGATGGTTGCGGCAGTATGCAATCATCATGACGCAATCCCGGAAACGGGGACCCAGCGTCGTTTTGGAATAGGCGCCGGTAAAGATGGAAAAGCCGGAAAATGAATAATATAAAGGAGAAATCATGCTTTTTCCTGACTACAGGGGACGCAGGGTGCGGGCCAGTGAAGGCCTCAGACGCATGGTGCGCGAAACGCGCCTGACAACCGACAACCTTATATATCCATTGTTCGCCGTATCCGGCAAGAACGTGGCCGAGCCCATCGACGCCCTGCCCGGGGTGTATCATTACTCCGTGGACAACATGGTCAAAGCCTCCAAAGAGGCTTTTGACGCGGGCATTCCGGCGGTGATTGTGTTCGGCATTCCCGATAAAAAGGACCCCCTGGGCACTCAGGCCTACGCCAAAAACGGCATCGTGCAAAAGGCCGTGTCGGAAATCAAGAACAAGGTTCCGGAGCTGGTTGTCATTACGGACGTCTGCCTGTGCCAATACACGGACCACGGCCATTGCGGCGTGGTGGAGAAAGGCGTGATCGACAACGATTCCTCCCTGGACCTGCTGGCGCGGACCGCCCTTTCCCATGTGAAGGCCGGCGCCGACATGGTCGCTCCGTCCGACATGATGGACGGCAGGGTGGCGGAAATCCGCGGCCTTTTGGACGAGGAAGGCTTTTACGAAACGCCCATCATGAGCTATGCGGCCAAGTATTGCTCCTCGTTTTACGGGCCTTTCCGCGAAGCCGCCCATTCCGCGCCCAAGTTCGGAGACCGCCGCACCTATCAGATGGACCCGGCCAACATCCGGGAAGCCATCCGGGAAGTCACCATGGATGTGGAGGAAGGCGCGGACATCATCATGGTCAAGCCCGCCCTGCCTTACCTGGACGTCATCTCCCAGGTGGCCAACGAGATAGACCTGCCCATCGCGGCCTACAACGTAAGCGGCGAGTATTCCATGATCAAGGCGGCTGCAAAAATGGGCTGGCTGGACGGAACCAAGGCCATGATGGAGGCTCTTACGTCCATCAGAAGGGCCGGGGCCGACATGATTTTGACTTATTTCGCCATGGAAGCAGCGGAGGTTTTGAATAAAGGATGAACCATCCCCACGGAAAAGGCCAGGGGCATCCCCACGGCCACGGACATGGACAACCCGCCAAGGACGGCATGCCCGCCCCCCCGCGTTTGGTGGCCTGGGAAATCACCCGGAATTGCAACCTTTCCTGCGTCCACTGCAGGGCGGCGGCCGAAAAAGGCCCTTACCCCGGAGAATTGGACACCCAGGCTTGCTTTAACCTGCTGGACGGCATCGCCGAAGTGGGCCAGCCCATTGTAATCCTTACGGGCGGCGAGCCTTTGCTTCGGCCGGACATCTTTGAAGTGGCCAAATACGGCACGGAAAAAGGCCTGAAAATGGTCATGGCCCCCAACGGAACCCTGGTCAACGACGAAAACGCCAAAAAAATGGCCGAGGCCGGCATCAGCCGCATCAGCATCAGCCTGGACGGCGCCACCAAGGAAATCCATGACAAATTCCGGGGCGTGGACGGCGCCTTTGACGCCGCCCTCCGGGGCATTGAGTGCGCCAAACGCGCGGGAATCGATTTTCAGGTCAACACCACCATCACCCAGCAGAACCTGGATCAGATACAGGAAATCCAGCAACTGGCCGTGGATCTGGGCGCCGTGGCGCACCACATCTTTTTGCTCGTGCCCACGGGCCGGGGCAAATACATCCTGGATCAGGAAATCAACGCCGAAGAATACGAAACCACGTTGAACTGGTTTTACGATCAACGCAATAAAACCCCGCTTCAGCTTAAGGCCACCTGCGCGCCCCATTATTACCGGATTTTGCGCCAGCGCGCCAAAGAGGACGGGGAGACCGTCACCTTTCAGACCCACGGCCTGGACGCCGTCACCCGGGGATGCCTGGCCGGAACGGGTTTTTGCTTTATTTCCCACACGGGCATTGTGCAGCCCTGCGGCTTTCTGGCCGTGGAGTGCGGGGACATCACCAAGGCGAGCTTCGCCGAGGTTTGGAAAAATTCCCAGGTTTTTAAAGATTTGCGCGACTTTGACAAATTAAAGGGCAAGTGCGGTGAGTGCCAATACCGCAAGGTTTGCGGCGGATGCCGGGCCAGGGCCTATGAGGCCACCGGCGACTATATGGCGCCCGAACCTTTGTGCAGCTACGATCCGACCGGCGCCGGATAATCAGCCAAGGAGAAAAAACAGATGCGGATTGAATCCCTGATGGTCAAGAACCCTTTGTGCGTGGACGTCAACGCCTCCATTTCAGAGGCCATCAAACTGATGCAGGGGAATTCCATCCGGCATCTGCCCGTCGTGGAAAAGGGGGGCGTGCTGCGCGGCTTCGTCACCCTTTCCGACCTTAAGCAAGGCTTGATCCCTTCCATGGTCGGGGACCTCTCCCTGACCGATCTCATGATTAAAAACCCCATCACGGTCAAGCCGGACGAAGACGTGGAAGATGCAGCGCAAATAATCTATCGCAAGAAGATCGGCGGCCTTCCCGTGGTGGACGATAACAATCGCCTCCTGGGCATCATTACGGTCACGGACATCCTCCGGGCATTCGTCGAGATAATGGGCATCCTCACCCACAGCGTGCGCCTGGACGTCAGGGTGGGGGACGAGCCCGACGCCTTCGCCAAGGTTTCCAATATTATCCAGCAAAGCGGCGGGCACGTTATCAGCGTGGGCCTGGCGCCGCACCGCACGCAGGAAAACATTTATTATTTCCGCCTGTCAGCCAACGGCGAGGACGCCATCCGCCAAGCCCTGGAAAACGCCGGGTACGAAGTCCTGGGCGTGTGGCAGTAAAAGATTTTATTTAAAATTATGATTGATCTACGAAACTGTTCATTCGAGGATTGGCTGGATTTTATCTTTTCCCACTATGACCAGTTAATGGATTGGTATTTTGAGGAAAAGTGGATGTGGCGGTGTGACTCAAAGACATTAGTCAACCATATGATCCAATTATTTTCCAAGCCCAAAATTCTTTTCGACTACTATAACTGGATGGAAATAGAGAGCGGCTTTTGGTTTCTTCCAAGTCCTTACGGTTTCATGGGAGCGCTGTTAGACCCGCAGGTCAAAAGGGAGAAAAGAGAACTGTGCATTGTATTGATGAAGAATCTATTTACCGATGTTTTTTCCCAATATGAGAACGGCTCGGCGGGATACATGTGGTGGGAGTCTTTGATAATCTATACCATTTATAGCAACGTTACTATTGATAGGTCAGATGTGTTCGAAACCCTGGTTTCGATAATCAATGAAGTTTTCAAAATGGAAGATAAAGGGGCGAAAGCTAGTGCGGAGCATGGAATCCAACACCTGAAAGAATTGGCGAATCCATAAATGCATGACGCCGCCCGCCCGGCATCTCGTTCCCATGCTTTGCGTGGGAATGCATACGGAACTATTTGAAATTAGTTATGTTGTTGTACGTTGATTTTGATTCCGCAACCTGTTTAAAATTCGTTAAAACTAAAAATCAATAATAATACCAAATGGTCTTGTAATCGTTCAAATTCTCCCCCCAGGCCTTTAATTTTTGCAGGTAGTCGTAGATGGAGACGTCCGTGTACACGTAGGTATCCGCCAGGGAGAGCTTTTTCTCCCAGGGATGGAACTCGTAGACTCTGCGGCCGTTGGGGAGGATGGACAACACGCTGTGATGCTGCATGGCCGTAATGTCGTTTTTACCCAGGCCGGGCACGTTAAAGACCACGCCGTCTGTGCGTACGGTTCCGGGCATGAGGCGGGCTTCTTCGGCGCGCTCCTGGAGGAGCCGGGCCAGGGGCACACGGTAATCCTCGGTTTCTTCCTTGCCCTTGGTATTGAAGGTGTAATAGGGCGACACGCCGATAAGCGACAACTTGTGGCGCAGGACCGCCGCCTCGAATTTACGGGAATTGAAGGTGGTGAACACCATCTGGTTTTTCACGGACATGCCCAGGCGGCGGATTTTTTGCACGGCCTCCATGGCGTTGGGCGTAATTTCGTAAGGATGCTCAAAATGGGTGATCACCGTGATTTCCCGTTTGCCCGGCTCGTGAAAGTGCCCGATGTCCCGGGCCAGGGATTCGGTGATCCGCTGGGGCAGGGTCACGGGAGTGCGGGTTCCTATGCGGATTCTTTCAATATGCTTGATGCTGGACAGCCGGTACAACAGGTTTTCGATCCGGGAATTGGACAGCAGAAGAGGGTCTCCGCCGGTCACCAGAACCTCGCGGATTTCCGGGGTGTCCGCGATCCACTGGATGGCCCGTTCCAATTTTTTCTGGGACAGGGCTGCGGTCTGGGAATACACGTCCTCGATCTCCCAGTTGCGTTGGCAATACACGCAAATCTGCGGGCATGTGAGGATGGGTTTTAAAATCACGATCATGGGGTAACGCCGGGTGATCCCCTCGATGGGCGAGGTGTCGTTTTCCAGCATGAAATCCATGGATGCCTCGGAGCGCTGCCTGGCTTCCCACAATTTTTCGATGTAATTCAACGGCGGGATGACCTGGGCGCGCACGGCGTAATCCCGCTTCCGGTCCTCCTTTTCGTCCATGAGGGATGCGTAATAGGGCGTGATTCCGAAGGGAATCCGACGCTCCCGGGCCAGGGCGATGGCCTGTTTTTCCTCGTCAGTCAGTTGGACCAGGTCGCCCAGGATTTTTTCGTCCCGAATAATATGCTTGACGTGCCACTTCCAATCGTCCCATTCAAAACCGGTGGCGTTGAAATATTCCAGGATGCGCTGTTTGTTGCGGTATCGCCTGCGGACGGCGTCTTCATCCAGGCCGCATGGATAATGCTCCATAAACTCTTCGGCCTTGGCGGCCATGCGGGAAAGGTCAGCGGAGCGCAGCTTGGCCGCGCGCTCTCCGGAGTATTTTATGAAGCTCGGGGCTTTCTCCTTATAGATTCCCGCTTTGCCTGCCACGCCTCTGAAAAGCGCCTCTACTTCCGCATAAAAGCCCTTTTGAGGCTTGGGCTTAACTTGTTCCGGCCTGTGGATCAAGTCGTCCAAGTATCCTAAGAAACTGAACCCGGAAAGGCGTTCGCTGCGGGCCGAAATGAGCGACTTAAAGGTTTTTACAGCGTCTGTGACCAAAATCCACTCCAAGGGAGGGAGTTGCCGGTCGTCTTCAAAGGCGGAAATGAGCATTTGGCTCAAATATCCTCTGATATAGTCCTTCTTATTTTCCAGTGAATCTGTTGACAGTAGAATGGTTTTTAGTTCCGGTGATATGTCGAGAATGCGTTCCAATCTTTTGTTGCTCATGGTCCCACCTCTTTCGGCCGCCCCCATGGCGGCTTTCCCCGTCTCCAGGCAGACGGTATTGTCAGAAACTGATATTAGTTAGACTCAATAGATACTATACCAGGGGGCGAATTGCAACTTGCCCGAAGCCTGAGAGAGCCGCCGGAAAAAAATGGGCCTTGTGCAAGAACCAGGGAAACGGTATAGTTCGCTCGGGTTAAAATCCATACATCAGGAGAGAAAAAATGGGCCTGTTATCATCTTCCGCAGCAGTGACCAGATATCTGGTCAACGGCAAGTTAGAAGACCCGGTTTTGGAAGCCATCAGGAACGGGTTGGAAAAGCGTACAATCATGGAGGCCGGCTCCGAATCTCAGGAAAAAGCCGTGGGCTGGACCAGCCTGGAGCGGCCGTATCTGCCGGATTTGTCGGGATCTTCCTTTGTGGTGGGGCCGCACATTGTGTTCAGTCTGCGCATTGACAAAAAGACCCTGCCCTCCAAGGTGGTCAAAATGCAGTGCACTATTGACATGGAAAGGCGCAAGGCCGAAACCGGCCGGGATTTCTTGTCCAAGGAGGAAAAAAAGCAGATCCGCGAACACGTGGAGCTGGTGCTTTACTCCCGCATACCGGCCACGCCCAACGTCTATGACATCTTGTGGAACGTGGAGGAGAACATGCTTTGGCTCTTTTCCACCCAAGGCGCGGTCAAGGAGGAGTTGGAAGCCCTCTTCTTCGAGAGCTTCGGAGTCTCCCTGATCCCCCTGTTCCCGTTCACCGAAGCGGAGCTGACCTGCGGCCTCGGTGAATCGGACCTGGACCGGCTTTCCACCGTATCCCCTGCATTATTTGTGGAGTGATCTATGATAGACGTAACAGTTTCTTTTAAAAGATATTCCTTTTTGGGCCTGGAGTTTTTGACCTGGCTTTGGTGGGCCACGGAAGAAGATCCCGAGCAGATCGCCAAAGCCGCAGGCGAGCCCGCGGTCCTGTACGTAGGCAACCGGATCGTCCTGGAAAAACGCCAGCGCGAAGACGTGGAGCGGGTGACCATCAAGGGCGACGCAGCCCAGATGGACGAAGGCGTGCTGGCGTTGAAAAAAGGCGCCCAGGTTAAGGACGTCAATCTGGTCATGGAAATCGGGGACCAGAAATGGACCTTTAATCTAAACGGCGAGACCATGGCCTTCAGCACGCTCAAGACCCCGCCCACGGCGCCGGTGCGCGTGGTGGACGAAATGGAAGGGGCTATCATCGAAAAAGCCGCGCTTTTGGAAAAGCCCATAAACGTGATCCATAATATTTTCAGTCATTTTATAAAAATACGCATTTCCGAAGGGTGGCGGGAAGAGTTATTGAAAGTGCGTAAATGGATTACGGAATTCCAATCCTGACGCTTTTGCTTTTTTAAGGCCTTAAGTTTTACTGAACCATATTTCCAAGAAAATTTGCTATGAACACCAAGATTACCCGGATGCTGGGAATCCAATATCCCATCGTCCTATCCGGCATGACCGGAATCAGCACCCCGGAGCTTGTGGCCGCCGTATGCAACGCCGGCGGCCTGGGCATCCTGGCCACGGGAGACTTGAGCCCGGACAGCCTTCGCGAGTCGATCCGCAAAATCCGCGAACTGACGAACAAACCCTTTGGCGCAAACGTGCCCCTGCTTATTCCCGGTACGGACGAAAAGGCTCATGTGCTGTTTGAGGAAAAGGTCCCCGTGGTGAACTACTCCCTGGGAAAGGGGGACTGGATTTGCCAAAAGGTCCATGAATACGGCGGCAAAGCCATTGCCACGGTGGTGAACCTCCGGCACGCCCAGGCGGCGGAGCGGGACGGCGCCGACGCGCTGATCGTCACCGGTCATGAGGCCGCAGCCCACGGGGGCGAAGCCGCCTCCCTGGTGCTGGTTCCCAGCATCGCCGACTCGGTTAGCATTCCGGTTATCGCGGCCGGGGGATTCGGCGACGGACGAGGCCTTGCAGCCGCCCTGGCCCTGGGCGCCGACGCCATCGCCATGGGCACCCGGTTTATGAACACCCTGGAAAGCCCGGTGCATAGCGCGGTCAAAGAGGTTTCCTGCGTTAAAACCGTGCACGACACCCTGTACTCCGACAAGGTGGACGGCATCCCATGCCGGGTCATGCAATCCAAAGGGGCGACGCGCTTGATCAAAGGCCGGTTTATCCTTATCCGGGCTTTGTGGACTTCCCGTGCGGCGGCCAAATCCTACGGCCTCCCCTGGCTCAAGCTGGCCGCCGGCATCCTGCTTTTGGCCGTTGCCAAGGGAATCGGCAAAGCAGTGGCCCTGGCCCGATTGGCCAACGCCTGGGGCCCCATGCAGCAGGGCATGGAATACGGCGATACGGAAAACGGCGTGCTGATGCTCGGCCAGGTGACCGGCCTGATAGAAGACACTCCCGCCGTTGCGCAATTGATGGAGCGCATCGTTTCCCAGGCTCGGGAGTGCTCCGCAGCCCTGGCGGAGAAGGTTTGATTATCGGTTTTAATTACCGGAGCCGCTTTTTTTGACGGGGCCTTTCAGGCGGGGCGCCGTTTGGAATCAGGGTTTTTTCTGCTCTTCCATCATTTTTTCATATAATTCAGGCAAGTGCTTTTTCATGCATTTGTTGCATATGCTATGGCTGAATTGGGCGGAAGAGTGATCCCCAATATAGGTTTCAATTTTCTGCCAATATCCTTTGTCATTGCGGATATCCTTGCAATACGAGCAGATGGGCAGCAGGCCGCTCAACACCTTGACTTCCGCCAATGCCTGCTGCAATTCGGAAATCAAACTTTCCTTTTCCTTCTCCACCTTCCGCCGGTTTTCAATCTCTATTCGCAATTCCCTGTTCGCCTCTTGGAGCTCCTTCGTCCTTTTATCGACCTGTTCCTGCAAGACAAGGTTGCTCTCAAAAAGGGTGTAGGCGTTGCCTGAAGAGTTGATGCTTTTTTCAACCCGATCCATGAGCACTTTTTGGATGATTTCCTTTTTTTCGAGCGTGCGCTGCATGGCCTTGATTTGTTCTTCCAACTCTTCGATCCTACTCATCTTCCCCTCCGATGACTACGCCTACCAGGGTCTGGTTGACATGAACCGAATTGAATTGCTCGCCATAGGTGTTAAAGCCGACAAGGCGGATGTCTTTCATCAGCCTGGCAAATTGCCCGCCCAGCCCATTGTCCAGGATTTCAAGCCTTCTGAAGGCGCAATCAAAGGCAATGACCAATCGGGGATCGGGGATGATTTTAAGCAGCCGCCGGATTTCATTTTTTAGATTGGTTATAATGTCAAAACCTTTGGCCAAGGTCAAAACCAGCCCTGCGTCTATGGCGCAATGAAAGGACAGGCTTTTATCCGGGTTAACCGATTTAATGGACCGGACCTGCCAGCTGTCAGCTATGCGTATCATAACCGGATTTTGGGAAAACACGGCGGGGCCCAATTCGGAGGCGGGAATTCCCAATATCCTGGCGTATTCCTCGGCCGCAGGTTCTGCATTGATCTCGCAGACAACCCGTCTGGCCGGATCAGTCCTTGTGACAACCATTTTTTGGTCCGTGGGCTCCAAATGCTGGGTCTTGAAAACCGCAAAGGGCGCCGTGGTCTCGACAAGGATCAAGACGGCCGCATCGGACATAAATTCGCCGTCAATGCAAACCTTGGTTTCCTGAAGATTAAAACCGTCGGCGGCGGAGCCCCCGACAATGGAGACGGGCTGAAAAGCAGAGTGGATATACGAAATCACCTGCTCTTCCAAAAAAGACAGCCCGTCAATCAAAAGCATTCCGAACAGGTTCTTTGGGTCAAACTCATCTGAAAAAACAAGTTCATTTCTCATAGAATCAGCGATCTCGCGGGCGTCCTGAAGGGTAAAACCGCTGAGACGATGAATTCCGTAAGAGTGTATTTTTAAATGAGCGCCAGCGAAACTGACGGCGACTATTCCCCCTTCAACATAACCCTGAGAGGAAATTTCGCCGGCGGTGGTGCACCCCAGCAGCTTGCACGAAAAATTCTTTTTAAGCGCGGACCCAAGGCTGTCCGCGTCGTACTTTGGGGAGCAAAAAAACAGAACCGTATGCATTCCATGCTGCGCAATTTGATCAAAAAGATCCGCGGCAGCCTCGTTTTCATCCTTTAATAAGGTCACGCCGGTTTTAACGCCGTTGCGTCTGCTAGTAGCCATGGAAGTCCAACCTCAAACCATTTATTCCAAACCGCCAATTAGCCGGGGCGCCTTGCCCGGCGGCGCACAAAGACGCTTGGCATTTCAAGCAAATTAAGTGGTCTCCGTCCCTCAGGAACCTTCCACTCAACCCCTAAATATGCCAAAGCCCTTTATTTTGTGAAAGGAAATATTGTTGCGTGAGGCGCTTTCTTCCCTTTCTTGGGGCATTTATTCCGTCAAGTATCAGGCTCTTGAGAGAGAATAGTCATATTTGCCGGAACAATCTTCAGTCTCCGGCTATCCCTTTTTCGCGAAAACGCGGTGCAAGCCAGGGTTGGGCCGCCAAGGCGCTCGCATCTTTGATTCCGCTGCCCACGTAATGCCCCTTATGGATGAGGGGTTGACAATTCGGCCCCAAGCAACTATCCTTATGATGCAATGTGCATCAAAATCGAACATATTGCATCGAGACCTTTTTTTGCAAAAGGAGGCGGCCATGACCACAAAATCCCTGCGACTCGACGAAAACCTGGTGAATCAAGCTCAGCGCCACGCCAAGGTGGAGCATCGATCCATAAGCGGTCAGATGGAATATTGGGCGAAACTGGGAAAGGCTATCGCCTCAAAGATAAACGCCGCCGACGCTTACGCCGTGGCCCAGGGGGTGAAGGGAATCCGTTTGGAAACAACGCCAAGCCGACCCATTGACTCCGGCGAAGTGTTTGCCGAGCTTGAGGCTGATAGGGCCGGCGGCTTTTCGGACAAGCCCGTCACCTCCGCCCCCTTTTATTTTGAGGCCAGCGTCAGCCGTCCCGGCTATCTTGATAGGGTGGACGCCAAGACAGGCGAACGGCAGACAGGCAAGTTTGAAAACGGCAAGTTCGAGGCTCTCTGATGGTTGCCGCAAAGCAGCTATGGATTTTGACAGGCGGAAACGGCGCGGGCAAATCCACCTTTTATCATCACTACTTGGCCAAGCGCGGCCTGCCTTTTATCAACGCAGACCTGATAGCCAAAACAATCGACCCGGACGCCCCGGAAAAGTTGAGCTACGAGGCGGCGACGATTGCAGGCGATATCCGGGCGGACCTGATCGCCCAAGGCGTTTCCTTTTGCTTTGAAACCGTCTTCTCCCACCCATCCAAAATAGACTTCATCGCCACGGCCAAAGCCAGGGGGTACATGGTCATCCTGGTATACATCCATTTGTTCGACCCCAGCCTGAACGAGGCCCGCGTGCATCAGCGCGTCCTGGAAGGCGGGCATGATGTGCCTGCGGACAAAATCCGCACCCGCATCCCCAGAACCTTGGAGAACGTAAAAACAGCTCTGCCCTTGGTGGACGAAGCCTGGATTTTGGACAATTCCTCAGCAAGCAACCGATTCCTTCCCATATTCATTATGAAATCCGGCCGCTGTGAAATCAAAACCGACTCCCTGACCGGCTGGGCGTCATATTTGCTTTCTTGAGTCAGGCGTCGTCCTGGGTGAGATTGGCGATCTTTTCAAAAAAGGCCTGGACCCGGGTTTGAACCTGGCCGGCGCCGCCGCCGTGCATTTCCCGCTCCAGGGTCAGGATGGGAATGCCCAGGCGTCTGGCTTCGGACTTGAGCAAAAAGGCTTCCCCGCCCCAGAGATCGCAAAACATGAGCTTGTCCGTGATGACCGCATCCACGGAAAAATCCCGGATGGTTTCCTCAAAATAGTGGCTGCGGGAATAAAAGTCGTTGACCATGCGCGGGCAGGAAAGATGCGTGAGGTATCTCCGGGCGATGGCCGGAACGGGAGGCAGGTCCTCCTCGATGGGCGTGTGCACGGACCTGGCGCCCAGGCACAGGTTGTCGGCCACGACGACCGCGCCCTGATCCTCGATCAACTGCATGTGGTCCGCCTCCTCCATGCATCCTCCGGCCATGAACAGGCGCAGATCGCCTGGCTTGGCGACGTTCCTGTCCTGGCAGGCGTCTATCATTTTTTCCAAAAGGCTGACGGCTTTTTCCACGGGCACGGCGCTCAGCGCCAAGACCAGGCGGATGCTTTCGGCTCCGGTGAGAGGGACTTTTTCCCCTTTGCGCATGGCGAAAAGCTGGGCCAGGAGGCTGCGCTTTTCGTTATACAGGCAGATGGAGTTATGCAGCTTTTGATCGGTAATTTTCAGGCCGAACGACTCTTCCAGGGCGCGGACCAGCTTGGACAGTTCGTCCGTGTACCGGTTGAGGGCGGTTTGGGAGATTTTATGGGGCGCGATGAGCATGTGCAAAAAGCCCGGGCCCGCCTGGCGCTCCCTGTAAAGATCGCGCCAATTGTCGTACATGCGCCGGGAATGGTCGCATCCATTGAAGAAAATCACTCCGTCCAGAAAGTCGAAGTCTCCGCGCACGGCTTTGTCAAAGCAATGGCGCACGAACGAGCAATTCAAGGCAGAATAGTAAAGATCCCCCTTTTCCGTGCCAAGGCTTTCCACGGTTCTCAGGCGATAAGGGATAAAGCCCGCGGCATGGAGGATTTCCTCAGGCACGTAGGAGCACAAATATCCCATGATCTTCTGCCCGGCTGAGCGGGCCTCCTTAAGATACGGGTTTTGCGTTTTCCTGGCTATGAATCGAATTTCGTCAAAAATATCCATTTGTTATTCTACAGTGGGAAAATGCCCGGCAGCCTGCTGCAATTTTTCTTTGTTGCCCCATAGATGATCATGGAGGGCGTCACTCCGAAGCCAGCAATGCGGCCCCATAAGCAGCGGCCAGTTGAGGGGTGAAATCCGGTAAAAGCGTTCGCCTTTCCATACGCGCTTCCAGGGCTTTTTGAAAAGCCGGAATGCGCGCCACGCCTCCGGTCAGGACGACGTCGCCGCCGGGGCCGACTCTTTCTATGAGCGTCGCCGCCCGCGAGGCGATGAGATTCACCGCCCCCGCCAGAATATCGTTGGGATGGGCGCCCGCATTGACCTGACTGACTATTTCGCTTTCCGCAAACACCGCGCAATTACTGGTAATGGAATAGGGCGCTTTCGCCTTTGCCGCGCAGGGGGACAAGTCCGTGATGTCCTTTCCCAGGGCCTGGCACGCCATTTCCAAAAACTTGCCTCCGCCGGCCGCGCATTTTTCGTTGGAAGCGAAATTTTTAATGCGCCCCCCGTTTTCCACAACCGCGGCATGGATGAATATCCCGCCCACGTCCGTCACGGTTCGGGTTTGCCCGGCTTCTTCCTTGACGGAGGCGGCGATGCAACGGGGTTCGGAAAAAATCCTGCCGCGGATCTTCACTAATCCTGCTCCATAGCCGGTCAGGCCGGTTTTGGCAACATCCCGCTTGGAGATTCCGGCATCCTTCAAGGCCTGGGAAAACAAGTCGCGTATCAAAAGGCTTATCTTCCGGTCTACGCCGCTTTCCGCAAAGCCAACGATTTTTCCTTCGTTCACGATGCAAATTTTTGCAAACCGGGTTCCTATATCAATTCCCGCCGTGATCATGAGTCCTTTACCCCTGCCTTGACGCCTGCATGGACCGCGGCGCCCAGGGCGCCCATCAACTGAGGATCGACCTTTAAGGGCCTAAAACGAACCCCCAGGATTTTTTCCAGGCTTTTGGCCACCCCGGCGTTTTTGGAAACCCCGCCTGTCAGGGCGAACCCCGGCGCCATGTCCAGGCTTTGCGCTAAAAAAGCCACCCTCTTAGCTACGGCATGATTGATGCCTCGGGCGATGTCCCGGATTTTTCGCCCCCCGTAATAATGCTGCAGAACCTCCAACTCCATGAAAATGCTGCAACGATTGGTGATCCTCACCGGATGGCGCGACTTCAACGACACGGGCCCCAGATCTTCCAGCCCAAGGTTGATGGCCCGGGCGAGGATCTCCAGGCTGCGCCCTGTGCCGGCCGCGCATTTGTCGTTCATGACAAAATCCACGGCCCGGCCTTGCCTATCCAGGCAAATGGCCTTGCAATCCTGGCCGCCCACGTCAATGACCGCTCGAATGCTTGGGTCGCACCAGTGCGCGCCCATGCCGTGACAGGAAATTTCGCTTAAGTTGAATTGGGCAAAAGGAATGTTCTTTCGGCCGTAGCCCGTGGCGCAAATCAAGGCCAGGCCGTCCATGGTCAGGCCGGCCTCTTTCAAGGCCTGCTGCATTACCGAATACGCGGATTCTTCCGTCCTCGCTCCAACAGGCAGAATGGCCCAGGAACGCAGACGGCCGTCCTCCATGATAACGGCCTCGGCGGTCAGAGAACCGACGTCGCAACCTGCATAAAACACAACAGACTTCCCCCTCTATACTTCCTCCACTTCAAGCCGCAACGCGTCCTCCAGGTTCAGGCAAGCCTCCCTCAAGCTGCGTTTTAACCTGATTTTTCATAAAACAAAAAGGCTTAGACAAACTAACATAACGCAGGGTTTTTCTTCAAGCCTTTGGAGAATTTTTTTACCGCTCGACGAGCTTTAGCCCTTTGCTTTTGCGGGTTTTCAAAAAATTCATCGGCAGTGTGGAATTTGCTTGGCAATTATTCTAAAAGGTCCTATGCTGAATTTGAGGGTCAATTATTCAGTTTTGCATCCATCAATTTAAACAACGGAATAACCTGGCAGAATTTAAATGACTCCGTTCCCCCACGGCGTTACTGCGTAGCGCCTGTTTATACACCCCAAATCTGGTCTTGAAGGAGGAAGTAACATGGATTTAGGCGGATTGGTTGCAAGGAACGCACGCATGGTAGGCGCCAAGGAAGCAGTGGTTTATAATGACCGGCGCTACACTTGGGCGCAGGTGAACCAACGCGTCAATGCAGTGGCTAACGAGTTGATTAAGCAAGGCGTTAAAAAAGGCGACAAGGTCGCCCTTTGGGAACTTAACACGGACAATTTCGTGTTTGCTTTTTACGGCGCGGTCAAAGCGGGCGCCGTGGCGGTTCCGGTGAATTACCGGCTGGCCCCCCGGGAGGCGGAATGGATTCTGGACAACTCCGACTCCACCTTTATTTTGTTCAACGATTTTTTTGAGCCCGCCGTGGTGGAAATGAAGCCCCGGCTGCCCAAAATCAAGGGAATCTACTCCATGGGCGAGGAGCGATACGACTCCTGTCCAGCCCTGGAGGACCTTATGGCAAACGGCGACGTAAGCGAGCCTGGCGTGGCGGTGGATGAGTTTGAAGACTCCATGATTCTGTACACCTCCGGCACTACGGGCAAGCCCAAGGGCGCCGTGCTGACCCATCATAACCAGATGGTGCTGACTTGCTCCATGGCCAGCATGGTAGGCATCAACCCTGATGACATCATCATGAACGCCGCTCCGCTTTTCCACGCAGCCCAGCTGAATCTGTTCCTGAACCCCGGCACCTACATGGGGGCCACCCACATCATCAATCGGGATTTTGAACCCACCCGAATCCTGCAGCTTATTGAAAAGGAAAAGGTCACCCAGTTTTTTGGCGCTCCCATTATGTACATGATGATGATGGGCGTTCCGGACTTTGAAAAATTCGACCTCTCCACCATGCGCTTTTACGGATACGGCGCCGCGCCCATGACGGCCGAAGCGGTCAAGCAGATGATTAAAAAATTTCAATGCGAGAATTTTTTCTGCATGTGCGGCCAGACCGAGGCAGGCCCCGGCGGCGTGGCTCTCAAGCCCAGCGAACAGGTCCGCAAAGCAGGCGCCGGCGGAAAATACATTGTGAACATGGAATGCCGCCTGGCTGACGAGAATGACAATGACGTCACCGAACCCGGCGTGGTGGGCGAGCTGTGCATCAAGGGCGAAACCTGCATGCGGGAGTATTACAAAAATCCGGAAGCCACGGCCGCAACCATCATTGACGGCTGGGTCCACTCCGGCGATCTGGCCATTATGGACGACGAGGGATACATCACCCTGGTGGACCGGGCCAAGGACATGATCATTACCGGCGGCGAAAACGTCTACTCCAAGGAAGTGGAAGACGCCATCGCCGAACATCCCTCCATCGCGGATAACGTAATCATCGGCGTGCCCAACGAGCAATGGGGAGAGACGGTCATGGCCATTGTGGTCCTGGCCCCGGGCGCCAGCCTGACCATCGAGGAATTGCGGGAATTCCTGGAAACCCGCCTGGCCGACTACAAACGGCCCCGCCTCTTGGAAATTGTGGACATGCTGCCCAGAAACGTCTCTGGCAAGGTGCTTAAGTTCGAATTGAGAGACACCTACAAAGACGCCACGGCCTAAGAAAAAAAGGGGGAGGGCCACTTGGCCTTCCCCCAAAACAGAAGGGGTCAAGTCTACGTTTGACGTTTGAGCCGCCTTTTTCGTGTCAAACGTCAAACGTAGACTTGACCCCATTTGAAGTTCACCAGTTCTGCACAAACAGTTCGAAATATCCCGCCGGCTTGACGCAGGCCGGACATTTGTCCGGAGCGCTTTCGCCTTCGTGAATGTAACCGCAATTCGAGCAGCGCCATACGCATTTGTTGGGCTTGTGAATCACTTGGTCGTTCTGAATGTTTTCCGCCAGAGCCAAAAAGTTTTTTTCGTGCTGGGCTTCAGCCACGGATATGGCGTCCCAGAAGTCGGCGGCTTTGATAAAGCCCTCCTCCCGGGCGACCTTGGCAAAGCCCGGATACAACTCGGTATGGACGTGGCGCTCCAGGTCAGCCGAGGCCAGCAGGTTTTCCACCGTGGTTTTAACCACGCCGGTTAAAAAGGTCGCCGTCACCTCCAGTTCCCCGCCGTTAAAAAACTTGAAGAAACGCAAGGCGTGCTCGCATTCCTGATTGGCGGTCTCCTGAAAGATGTCCGCAATCTGAATGTAGCCTTCCTCCCTCGCCTTGTTGGCGAAAAAGATGTACCGGGTCGTCGCCTGCGACTCAAATGCATAAGAAATGAGCAGATTCTTGGCTGTTTGGCTTTCCCTGAATTTTCCCATAGCGCCCCACCCTGTAAATTTTATTCTTCAATGATAATGGCGTCGGCGCCGCATTCATCCGCCGCCTGACGGCAAACAGCCTTGTATTGCTCGGGAATCTCGTCGAATTTGACGATGGATTTCAGTTCGTCTTCATCGTACTCAAAAACTTCGGGGCACAGATTGTTGCAGTTACGGTCTCCCATGCACTGGCCGGTGATAGTCACTTTCATTGGTTCTTCTCCTTATTGAATGGTTATTATTATCAAATAGTCAATAAGACTATACTGCGCTTCAATTATGTTCATAAAAGTTTAAGCATGATTCTGAAAGTTGCGGACAGTTTATAAAAAACGCGGGTTTCCTGTCAAAGCAATTTGCGATTCTTTCTTAAAATAAATATAATTGCTTAATATAATAACTTGTTGTTGCTTAATCAATAAAGATGCTTTGAATGCTTTGGGACAGGAACTCAAGGCTTTACGACATGCGAACCGTCCTACGATGTCAGTATTACAGTTTGCGGCCGTTCAAAATAGGGTAGCCCTGGCAGAGCAGTATCCTGCCAGGGTTGCGAAGCAACATGTAGTCCGTTTCGAAAAAACTTTGGAAACCCTGCAGGTCAGGCCGGCTCCAGCCGGATTGAATTTTTGGTTTTCTTTACTTCTGACTAATCTCCCTCAATTAAGGGCTTTTAAGCCGCCGCATCCCGTTGGGGTATTCTATCCTCCCCCCTTACCTCGCCCAACAGCATTTTAGCGAAGAGCCTGCCCATGCTCATGATGGTCAGGGAGGGCGGCACGCCCGGCGACTGGGGCAGCACGGAGCCGTCGCAGACGTATAGGTTTTCAATTTCCGTCATAAAATTTTCGTCCACAACCTTGCCCATGGCTGCGGTGCCGCCGGGATGGCCGCCGATGCCCCTGCCCACGGCGATGGACGACGGCGCTGCGCCCGCTTTAATCAGGATGTCCTTGGACAGATCCACGCCCCGCTTCATGCGCTTGTTATCCAGGTCGGTCAGGGGCTTGCTGATTCTCCCGTCCTCAAACACCCTGCCCTGGTGCTCGTCCCCCAGTTTGACGAAAAGCCCCATGCCTCGTTTGGCGTAGGGCAGCCGGGTGATATTCTTTCCCATCACGTTGGGAGCCATGAACCCGGTCATGATGGCGGCCAGTGCGGAAATATTGCCGATGATAAAATGGTCGCTTTCCTTGAATTCCTCGATGGCGTGGGTAAAGGACATTTCCTTCCAGGCGCCCTGGCCCGGGTCCTTGGCCTGGGCGACCACAATATCCATGGGGTCCATATAAAAGCTGTCGCCCACGTTTTTCAGACCGGATTTCAGCAGGATGCGCGGCGTTCCCACGCCTCCGGCGGCCACGATCACTTTATCCCCGCGAAAAACCTCGCCGCCTTTGATCATAACCCCCTTTGCCTTGCCGCCTTCCACAAGGATTTTCTCCACAGGCGCCGAAACCTTCAATTCCGCCCCGCTGGAAACGGCCTGATCCACCCAGGTTCGGGTGGTCCACTTGGCGCCCCGGGGGCAGCCCAGCATGCAGGAGTCGCAGCCTACTTTGCATTTGGAAGGGTCGATAAACTTGTCCTGCTCCCGAAAGTGGATTCCCATGTCTTCAGCTGCGCGGAGCATGCGCTTGCCGCCGATGCAGTGATCGAAAAAATGCGGGGGCAAGGTTTTTACGCCGATTTCCTCCCGGACTTCTTGCACTTCCTGGGAAAAATCCAGCCCCATTTGCTCGAAAACCCTGTTGGGCGGGTTGTACACATTGCCGTTATACACCATGGATGAGCCGCCCACGGTAATTCCCCGGGCGATAAACACGCCTTCCATGGACCGGCAGAACAGGCCGCCGCCTTCCAGAATTCTGGGGCCGAACGGAAAGCCCAAAGCCTTTTCGTGGCGCGGCCCTCTTTCCACCATAAGAACTTTTTTGCCGGCCCTGGCCAAGTCCCTGGCGACCGGCGCGCCCCCCGGCCCGGTGCCCACGATGATGTATTCATATTCCTGAGTCATGTTTTCCCCCTCCGGCCTGGATTCGGCCGATTATGATTGCCTGTTCCGGACCATTTCAAAAAAGGCCTGCACTCTGGTGCGCATTTGGCCTTCCCCTCCGCCGTACATTTCCCGCTCCAAAGAAAGCATGGGAAACCCCAGCCGTTTGGACTCCTGTTTGAGCAGAAAATTCTCGCCTCCCCAAAGGTCGCAGAACATGAGTTTTTCCGTGATAAGCGCGTCGGTGCGATAGTCCTTCATGATTTTTTCCAGCGAGGCGGACCGGTTGTCAAATTCGTCGATCATGCGCGGGCACGAGACTTCGTAAAGATAGCGCCTGGCAATGGCGGCGATGGGGTCGCCGTTTAACTCGATGGAGACGTCCGCATGCCGTCCGCCCGTGCACAGGTTGTCCGCAACGGCTATTGCGCCGCAGCTTTCTATCATTTGAATGTGCTCGATTTCCTCCATGGCCCCTCCGGCCAGGACAATGCGCAGCTTACCCTCGCCGTCTATTCTTCGGTTTTGAAGCTCAATTGTCAACCGTTCCAGCAGATCCACTGCGTTTTCCACGGGAATCGAAGTCATGGCCGACTGCACCGCCAGCATTTCCGCCCCGGAAATAGGAGGCTCGGGCAGCTTGCGCATTTCATTTACGCCTCGAAGCAGCCTTCTGCGTTTATTGTAAATCACTATAGAATTTTGGAGAGCTTCCGTTGTCAGGGCCGCGTTGAAATTTTTTTCCAGGACTTCCGAAAAATCCATTAATTCGTCGAGAAAACGTTTGAAGGAAGTCTCCGAGGTCGTGTGCGGCGCCACAAACATGTGCAGGAATTCCGGCCCCAGGCCCTGGGTTTGGAATGCGTTGCGCCAGTTGTCGTACATGCGCCTGGCATGATCGCAACCGTTCATGAAAACCACGCCGTTTAAAAACGCAAACTCGTGATTCAGCGCCTTGTCGAAAATATGGCGCACCAAACTGCAGTTGATGGCGGAGTAGTAGGTGTCCCCCAGCCGGGTTTCCTTGCTGCCTACCGCCCTTAAGCGATAAGGAACCATGCCCGCCGCGTGGATTATTTCTTCGGGGACGAAGGAGCACATATAGCCGAGTATTTTCCTCCCATCGTCCGCAGCTTGGACAATGTATTCGTTGACGTCTTCTTCAGCCAGTTTTTTGATGATGTCCAGAGTATCGCTCATGCCAGTCCGTTGCTCCTGAAAAAATCCTCGAATTGCCTTTTGACTTCCTCTTCCGTGACATGCCGTTTGTCAAAGATGTCCGAGCTGACGAACAAGCTGGGCAGCCCGGCCTCCCGGCATACGTCCCTGAACATCTTGCGCAACGCCCAACCTCCTTTGCATCCCTGGTGGCCCATGAATATGAAGCAGTCGCCCGAGTACTCGTCGATGATCTTCTTGAACTCCTCCAAGTAGAACTCCGCAGGGCCGCGGGTGTGGCGGACCATGGTGCAGTACAGGTGGGTTTTGGCCAGGTCCCGGACCATGGTTTCCGGGGACGAGGTATCAATGGGCACGGTCTGAATACGGCCCATGAAGTCGGAAACCACCACGGCGCCGAACTTTTTTTCCAGCCAGGGAAACAACGGTGCGAAAACCAGGGGCACGTCGTACCAGATCATCCTGATTTTTTCGTTGTCTATGAAACTGCGCTTTTTCCGGAGGCGCTCCCTGGCGTTGGCGTGGACCAGCTCGGCGAATTCCATGCCGTTGGGCGACCCAAAAGCCGCCATCCGCCCCAGCCAGCTAAGCAGCAAGGGCTCCACGCTGGTGGGGGAGGGCACGGCCCGTGACATTTCGGAGAGTTCCTGGAGGTAATGATTGGTTTGGTTGACGTTTTTGCAGATTTCCCGGAGTTTGTCCCAATCCAGCTTTTGATCCAGATGCTTTTCCAGAAAGGCGATGAGGTCCCAAAGATTGTTTTCATAATGCTTGAAGGATTTTTCGTCGTCCCAGTACGGCGTATCAAGCACAAACATGGGAGCCTTGGTCATGTACTGCAGGGTTTGATAGCTGGACGCCACGGAATCGCAGGGATGGGAGCTGGAGATGATGACGTCCGGCATGGGCGCTTCGTTGGCCAGCAGCGCTCCCACGGCCGTCTTGGCGGCCGAGCAGTGCTCCGGCGCCATGCCCTCCTCCTCGGCCCGTTCAATCATTTCCACGGCCGCGTCCGAGCCCGCCATCTGGGAGACGATGGCAAAAGTTTCCGGCACGTACTGGCGCACGTCAAAAGCCCGTAAAATTTCATTGGACAGATTCCATTCCGACCAAACCATGGGCTTGCCGCTGGCTTCGTCCATGACATTTTCCATATAGGCGTTGAGGTCCCTGGAGAGTATGCCCAGCGCCCGTAAATCCTTGGGATCGGACATGGCGCAGCCGGCCAGCAGAATGAAAAACCTGAAATGTTTATTAAACGAGTTCTCGTCTTGAATGGCAAGAGGCAGCATCAAACGCCGCACCCAACCCAGAGCTCTGGGATAGCGCGAGAGCATGCCCCCAAACCGGGAGGCCCGAAGCGCAGCCCGGCTGATCGCAAAATTTTCCGCGGATTGTTTGTTCACAGGTCCTCCCTTTCATTTCCGCCTAGACCCCTCCTTGAAAGGCTTGCCCTGCTGAGCCATTAAGGCGGCTCCGAAGGCCCCAAGATTCTGGGGCGGCATGGGCAAAGAGACCGTTTTTCTTTCCGTCATTTGTTCAAACCGGTCGGCGAAAGCAGGAACCGCCGCCAATCCTCCTCCCAAGGCCACATTGTCTTGGGCCTGAATCCTTTCAAACAAGGTCGCGGCCCGGCCTGCGATGGAATGGAGCACTCCGGCGATGATGTCCGTGTTTTTCCGGCCGTGATTGACTTGGGTGATCACCTCGCTTTCTGCAAAAACCGCACAGTTGCTGGATATTACATAAGGTTCTTTGGATTGCTCGGCATATTGGGAAATGGATGAAAACGGAATTTCAATGGCCTGGGCGGACATCTCCAGAAACTTACCGCTGCCCGCCGCGCATTTGTCATTGGATAATGCTCTCTCAAAAACACCCTTCTCGTCAATGGCTGTGACCGAAATAAACAGGCCGCCGCAGTCCAGCACGGTGCGGATGGTCGGATCCAGGGCGAAAGCGCCTTTGGCTGCGCAATGATCCGACGACATGGTAAAAGACGTTTTTTTAACCAGTTTTGCGCCGTAACCCGTGGACGCCAGCCTTTTCACCTGCCTTTTCTTGATTCCGGCCTGGTCCAGGGCCTTTTTATAAGCTCCGGCGATCACCCGGTCTATGTCCCGGGAGACGTCCTGGCTGGCCCATCCCAGCACTTCACCGTCCCTGACGATGCAGGCTTTTACAAACCTCGTCCCCACGTCGATTCCCGCGCTAATCATGATTTCCGTTTTCCTTTTGGGCGAAAATGGCGGCGCCCAACGCGCCGATGATTTGAGGATCCACAGTCAACGGCGTAAAATTGACGCCCAGCAGCTTTTCCATGCGGCTTACCACCCCCACGTTTTTGGAAACTCCCCCGGTTATCGCGAAATTAGGTTTTAACGGAACCGAGCGGGACAAGGACGCCACCCGTTTCGCCACGGCGTTGTTAATCCCGGCGGCGATGTCCCTGGCCTTCCGTTTTTTATAAACGTGCTGCATTACCTCCAGTTCCATGAATATGCTGCACTTGTTAGTCAGGCTGATGGGCTTTCGGGCTTTTTGGGAAAGCGGGCCAAGCTCGTGCAACTCCACGTCCAGGGCTTTGGCCAGCACCTCCAGGCATCGGCCTGTGCCGGCCGCGCACTTGTCGTTCATGATGAATTCCTGCACCAGGCCGTTTTCGTCAATGGAGATGACCTTGCAGTCCTGCCCTCCGATATCCACAATGGTGCGTATGGAATTGTCCGCCCAATAGGCGCCCATGCCGTGGCACGAAATTTCGCTGATATTTTTTTGAGAGAACGGAATGGCCTGGCGCCCGTATCCGGTGCTGTAGCAGGCGTCAATGTCTTCGTATTTCAGGCCCGCCTGGGCCAAAGCCAGATCCATGACGCACATAGCGGATTTTTCGGCAGTCGCCCGGACTCCCATGATTTTTGACGTCAATACTTGCGAGTCCTTGAGAATGACGGCTTCCGCAGTCAGGGACCCCACATCGCAACCGGCGACGATCATATACACTGCTCCGCATGGGTTAATGGCTGGGAAAAAGGGGGAAGGCCCTCCGCCTTCCCCCAATTGGGAAGAGCTGAATTCAGCTTTTTCCAAGCAGGGAATCCATGTATTTGAGCTTTTTCATGGGAGCAATGCCCATCAAGGCCTGGATCTGCTTGGCGTCACGAAGCCGTTTTTCCTGGCCGTGATCCTTCATGTACCCCACCCCTCCCAAAACCTGTATGCCGTCCGTAGTGGCCTCGCAGGCGAAGGCGCACGCCTGGATGGCCGCAACCCGGGCCGCCGCCTGCCACTTGGGCTGATTGTTATCCGCCGCCTCGCACGCCCGGGAGAGCATCATTTCCGCCGACTTGGCCTGAATGGCGATATTGGCCAGCAGCATTTTCACCTCAGACCAGTCCACGATCTCCCTGCCGCCCTGCTCCCGCTCTTTGCAGTAAGCCAGGGCTTCGGCGAAACAGCCTTCCATGATTCCCGCCGCCATGGCCGCCTGGGCCGCGTGCATGCGGTCGGCCGCCTTGTCAAAATATTCCTTGCCTTTGCCCTCCTTGCCCACAAGCAGGACCGGGGCTTTATCCAGGCATATGTCCACGGCCGGGCAGGCGTGGAGGCCCAGGCTGAAAATGGGCTCGCTCACGGAAACGCCCTTGCCTTTGAGATCCACCAGGTAAAAGGAAAAATTCTGTTCATCCCCCTGGCAGGCGGGCAGCAGCGCGTATGAGCCAAGCCCTCCAAGAACCACATAGGGAATCTCGCCGGAAAGCGCGGCTTTTTGTTTGGTTTTTTTCACCTGGGCCAGATGCCTGACTTCCGACGGATTGTTGAAGGAAGGAAAGGCCAGTAAAAAGCCGTAGGCTTCCTTTTGTTGGGCGATTTTTTCTTCAAACAATTTTTCCGCCTTGGCGATGAGCATGATTTCCTGGGCCATGGCGTTGGTGAAAATCATGCCGCCCAGGCTGGCGTCCTGGCTGCACAGGCTTTTCAGGATCACGCTCAATCCCGAAAGCCCCAGCCCCATGCCGTCCAGCTCCACCGGCAAGGAGGCGTGGAAAAAGCCCAGGTCAAAAGCCTTCTTGACCGCCTTGTCCCAAAAGGGACCGAATGGATATTGGTCGTATTCCTCGCGATTGGGCGCAAGCTCCTTGGCTGCGAAATCCGTGGCAGCGCCGTCCACCAGTTTTAGTTCTTTATCCCCCCTGCAGAGCATAGGACCTCCTTGCTGTATGCGCGCGGACGAAACATCGTCCGGGTTTTAGGCGTCGTGAAAAACGCAGGACTGCGGACACGCCCGGCTGATAAGGCATTTGAAAAGGTTTAACCGGTTCAACTGATTGGTTCCCTCGTAGATCTGCAAGAGCTTGGCGTCGCGAAAATGCTTCTCCACCCTTTGATCGTGGCGCAACCCCGCCTGCCCCATAAGCTCCAGGGCCATGTGGCAGTTTTTCATGCCCAGGTCCGTGCCCGAGAACTTGGCCAAAGAGCCCCATCCCGATGTGCGACGCATTTCGTCTTCCGGCTGACTGTCGAAGCTCTGCTTGCGCAGCCATTTGGTTGTCAGGCTATTTCCCAGGAGCGTCGGCGCGATTTTATCCACAAAAAACTGGGGCGCGTATTTTGAAAACTGGAACATGCCCTTGGAAAGCATGGACTTGTAAATGCCGGAGCTGGCGTTATGATGGTTGGTTTCCATATAAGCCAGCCGGGCCAGGTTGACGTTTTTATACATTTCGGCCAGCATGCATTGCGCCCATTCATGATTGGCAAGCAGTCTGCCGTCCACCTCGGTTTCGTTGGCGAAAGCCAGGGCTTCTTCATATGCGCCCCGGGCCGCGCCTGTTGCAAACGCGGCCACTCCCGCGCGGGTGGCGCCCAGCACATAGTCCAAAACCTGCTGAAAGGTGTGTTTGGCGTCCCGCTTCAAGTCCTTGATTTGTTCGGGATCCAGGGCGACCATGTTATCCGGTACAAAGCAGTCCTTGAAAACCAGTTCGCTGGCCGGGCACGCCCGCTGCCCCATTTTTTTCTCGTGACGGCCGAAAGAAAAGCCTTTCTGCCCGGTCTGCACCAACATGCACACGGTGTTTTGCGAGGGAAGGTCCAGGTCGGAATAGGCGATGACCACGTGCCACTTGGACAAATGGCCGTTAGAAATAAAAATTTTGGTTCCGTTGACCACATACCCGCCATCCACCTTTTTGGCATGGCAAGTAATATTGCCTTTGTCGATAAGGTCCGGCTCCTCCACGTCCGTGCCCGCGCTGGGTTCGGTGATAGCCAGGGATATGATGCGGGGATCGCCCGCTTTTTCCCCGGCGGCCACGTCCCGGAAGATTTTCATCATCAAGGGCGCGTTCCAACTGGCCGCCAGAGTGGCCATGCCAAGGTAATGCACGCCGATGAGGTTTGCCATGGCCGTGCAGGCGGAGCCGATTTCCTCCACAAAGGCGCTCATGGAGTGCATGAAATACCCCTTGCCGCCGAAAAGGCGGGGAATCCACATGGTGTAAAAGCCCCAGTCATTGGCTTTCTTTACAAAATCCCAAGGGAGAAAATCCGGGTCTTCGTGCAGCTTGCGGTCGAGCTCCAGGGCGTACGGCCGCACGACCTCCTTGTTGAACCGTCTGGCTATGTCCACCACCTCCCGGGTTTCTTTTATCAAAGCCCTGGGCGTAGCGTGGGCGCAGACCAAATTGGCCGCCACGTCGTTCAGGTCCGGCGCGCATCGCGCGTAATCCGGTGTACAGGGTTGGTATGTCATGGGTTTACCTCGCGGGCCGCCGAGCGGCTGATTAAGGATTGAGTGCGTCGAATGCGTCGGGCGTTACGCCTTCCTGCTCCAGGACTCTTTTGATGACCCGGTGCGAGTTGGTCATGGGAAAATCCTCCACAACCCGCACGTATCGGGGCACGGCGAACTTGGCGATTTTGTCGGAAAGAAAGTCCCGAAGATCTCCGGGGGCGAAGGGAGCGCCGTTCACCAGCTTGACCGCGGCCATGATTTCGTCCTCGGCCAGGTCCGAAGGCACGGCGTAGACCGCCACGTCTTCCACGGCCGGATGCTTCATGATCACGTGCTCCACCTCGTAAGCGGAGACGTTTTCCCCGCCTTTACGCATGGACTCCGTATTCCGGCCCACAAAGTACACGTAGCCGCGCTTGTCCGTACGGACCTTGTCGCCCGTGTACATCCAGCCGTCCCGCACCTTCTCGTTGGTGGCTTTTTCGTTTTTGTAATAGGGCACGCCCTGGCCGTCCCCCTTGACCTGAAAAATCAATTCGCCGGGCTCGCCGGGCTGGCAGTCCTGGCCTTTATCGTCGATAATGCGGGTAACGCCCATGCGTTTGGACAGCTTGCCCAAAGCGCCCACGGGAGCCGTGCCGAAATTCATGATGCCTTTGCCGCCGCTGTCCACGGCGCCGTAACCTTCGTAAATGGTCACGCCAAAGCGTTTTTCAAAGGGCTTCCACATGTCGGTCGGGCAGGCTGCGGACAGGACGAAGCGCACTTTGTTGACGCGGTCGTCCGGCCTTTCGGGCTGCTTCATTAAAATGGGGATGATGGAGCCGATGGTGTTGAACACGGTGACGTCGAATCTTCGGATGTCATGCCAGAACCGGCTGGCCGAGAACCGGCGCGCCAGGGCGATGGTCCCGCCCATGGCCATGGAAAGGGTGACAGTCAAAAGCATGGCGTTGCCGTGGGCCAGGGAGAAAGACGTGTAATACACGTCGTTTTTGTTCAGCAGCACCCCCGCCATGAGGGAAAGCAGTTTCACCCGGGATGTATTCACCTTGTACACCACCCCTTTGGGACGCCCGGTGGTGCCCGAGGTGTACATGATCATGCATTTGTCCGACCGGTCCGCGTATCCGATGCGGGGATCGCGGGTGGACGCCAGCGGATGCCAGGCTTTGGAAAGAAGATCCACACCCTCGGGGATGTCAAAAGCCCCGGCTTCCTCCTCCACGTCGTCCACGATAATACTTTTGAGGCTTTTCAACTGATCGCGAACCGTCATGACCGGTTCGGCCAGCTCCGCGTCGCAGGCCAGGAATTTGATGTCGCTATGATTGATCACATATTGCAGGCCGTCGCCCCGCAGCTCGCAATTGATGGGCACCACGTACATGCCCAGCTTTTGAGCGGCGAAATACAAATCCAGGAAGCGGGGCGAGTTGCGCATAAAAATCCCTAGCCCCGCTTTTTGCTCCGCGCCGAGATGCAGCAGGAAATTGGCCGTGCGGTTGGCGTTTTCATCCATTTGCCGGTAGGTGTAACATTCTTCTTTATAGCGAAGCATGATCCGGTCCGGATGCTTTGCCGCCTTTTCCTCCAATAGCTCCGCCCAGGACATGTCGTGCGCCATGCCTCCCTGGCGCAGCCCGGCCAGGTTGGCGGCAAGGGTTCCCCTTTTGGCCTCCGCCCCCAGGAACTTGACGAAAGAGCCCACGCCCCGGCGGGCGAGCCGGAGTTTCTGGGCCAGAAATTTCAATTCCTGCAATTGTTCGTTCATCTTCCTGCTCCTTATTTGGCCGGCGCTTCCAAGATATGGATGCACATGGCCGCTTCCTCCGCGCCCAGGGCGCCGCCTCCATTTTCCGCAAGGCCCAGCTGGGGGCCGTCAATCTGCCGGCCTCCGGCCTGCCGGCGCAACTGGACCGTCAGCTCGTGAATCTGAGCAAGGCCGGAAGCGCCGATGGGATGGCCGCGGGAGGTCAGCCCGCCGCTGGTGTTGATGGGAATCTGTCCGTCCAGTTTGGTGGCGCCGGACTCGGCGAAAATTCCGCCCTCCCCGATCGGGCAGAAGCCCAGATTCTCCGCCTGGCGCATTTCCCCGTATGCCGTGGCGTCGTGAACTTCAGCCAGGTTGATTTCATCCGGCCCAACCCCGGCTTTTTCGTAGGCGATTTTGGAAAGCCGCTCCCCGATCTCCGGCTGGTCAAACCCGTGCGGCCGATCCATGCCTGACCCCAATACGGAAGCGCGAATCTTGACCGCCTGCTTTTGCAGGCCCAGCTTGCGGACCATGGGGCCGGAACACACAATGGCCGAAGCCGCCCCGTCGCCGATGGGCGCGCACATGGACCGGGTCAGGGGCCACGTTACCAGACGGTCCGCCAAAACCTGATCCACGCTTACCTCAAACCGGTATTGCGCGTTGGGATTCAGGGTGGAGTTGAAATGATTCTTGGAGGCGATCACGGCCAGTTGCTCCACCGTGCTGCCGAACTGCTTCATGTGTTGGCGGGCGGCAAATCCGTACACGTCCATAAAGGGGGAATGATCGCCGGAATTTACCGCCGCCAGTTTACGGACCTTGTCGTACCCGATGGCCTCCCCAAGGCGGATGGCCACGGTCAGGTTATCCCAAAGGTCCTTTGCCCGGCCCTTTAAGCGGGCGGGCAATTTGGGTTTGCTTTTGGACTTTTTGCCGGACCCGTTGGCGCCGGCGTATCTTTCCTGGAACTCCTTCATCTGACGCAGATCGTCAGCGTTCAACTGAAAATCGGTGAGTCCCTCCACGATGTCCGCGCAGTTTTCTATGTCTATGCCGCCCAGAAATCCGGCGAAAACAGCCGCCCGGTTCGAGTGGTACAGCTTTTCAGCGCCCAGGGCCATGGTTACGTCGTACAGGCCCGACCCCACGCCCATCCAGGCGTTATGCAGGGCCGTGGACGCGCTGGCGCAGGCGTTTTCCACATTGGTTATGGGAATTTTGTCCAGTCCGATATGCCGCAAGGCCACCTGGCCCCGGATGCAGGCCTGGCCTTTATCGCCCCAGCCTGAATTGGAGAACCACAAAGCCTGGATGTCATCCTTTTCCAGTCCCGCGTCCTCCAGGCAGCCCTTGAAGGTCATGGCGGCCAGGTCTTTTACGCTATGCTCCAGATACTTGCCGAATTGTATGGTGTGCACTCCCACCACATAAACGTCTCGCATGGCGGATCCCCCCGGTATGGCTTTGATTTTCCCGGAAAGATTATGTAGGCTTGAGCGCTTTCCGGAACGCGGTCTTTTCCAAGGCAAAGAAAGACCGCCGAGGTTGGCTTTAGAATTTTGCTTGACTCATCTGATCAATTCTGATTAATTGGTTAAACCAATTTGGCGAAGTGTGTCAAGCAAAAATTTTCAGCATCAAGCAAAGAGGGGTCTAAACCAGGATGCAGAAGCACGAAAAAGCTGTGAATCAATTAGCAAAAGACATTTTTACCCGCCGTCTGCACGCGGGCGACAAGCTGCCCAGCGAGCGGCAGCTTTCCCAGGATATGGAGATTGACAGGACCTCCCTGCGGATCGCCCTGAAGCATTTGGAATCCATGGGGGTGTTGGACATCCGCCAGGGGGACGGCATTTATGTAAAGGATTACACCCACCACGCCGGGCCTGATTTTTTGCAACTGGTGGTGGAGTCGGACGACTTGACCGCCCCGGACTCGGTGGTGGACGATTATCTGATGGACGAGATGTGGGAATTCTGGGGGGCCTATTTCCCGGTCTTGTTAAAGATGTCCTCTAAAAAGGCGTCTCCCCGGGATATGCGGGACCTCATGGCCTTGCTGGACGAGGAACTGGAGCATGTGCACGACAGGGATAAAATTGTGGAACTGGACCTGTTGGCAGAAGAGCGGATCGCCCGGGCCACCGGCAATATGGTGATCATGCTTTACTCCAACGCCTCACGCACCATCCGCCGCAACATGGTCAAGGCCTTTTACGACCGGGTGGACGATGACACCGTGCGGCTTCATGTGGAAATCAAACGGGCTTTGGTTAAGGACTGGGCTTCGGGCGCCATGACCGCTGAGCAGCTGGCCGATCATTACGCCCAGGTTTTGGAAGCGCATCGCGCGGCCATTAAAAAGACCAGAAGCAGCAACGGCGCCGCCGAAGCCATGCTGGAGGAATACAAGGACGCCCTGGACAAGACGGGCTTCATTTAAAAGGAGGGACCATGCCGCGCAGGAAGATGGAAATGGAGGATCTATCTCCCTTGGGTGTGTACAAGGAGGGGATGGAATGGAACCCGCTGGAAAAAGTCATATTCGAACGCCGCAGCATCCGGGCTTTTAAAAAAGAGCCTTTGCCCGACTCCATGATTCGCCGGATTCTTGAAGCCGGGCGTTTTGCGCCGTCCGCAGGCAACCAGCAGCCGTGGAAGTTCGCGGTGGTTAATAACCCGGAAATCCTGGCCGAGATGGAGGCGGACGCCGTCAAGATGGCCAAAATCATGATGTTCTTTCTGGATAACTCCCGAAGCGAGTTCCGCAGGAAATACACTTCGTGGTACACCCGTCTCATGATCCGCCTTAAGCCCAACGAACTGCACCCTGTGCCGTTCTCCCTGCTCAAGCTCATTGCTGACGGCAAAACGGGCGTGTTTCACGGCGCGCCAACCCTGATTTTACTGTTCCAGGACAAACGGGGAGTGTCATGCCCTCCCCTTGACATGGGCGTTTGCGGGGAGCACATGGTGCTGACGGCCCACTCCATGGGCGCGGGCGCGTGCTGGATCGGGCTTGTCAAACTCCTGTTTTACTATCCCAAATGGCGGAAGTTTTTCGACCTCAAATGGCCTTACGAATGCAATGAGTGCATTGCTCTTGGCTGGCCCAAGGGGGATTACGACGGCGAGGTCAAACGGGAAATGCAGTTGGTGACCTGGTACGAAGGGGGCATGGACGAGCCTCCCAGAGTCGAAAGGCAGGGAGGGTGACATGAAAAAACTTAGCGCGCTTGACCGGTTTAACATCCCGGATTATTTCGACCCCAAACAGCTTGTGACCGCAAATCTGGACTTCTCCGATGAAAAATGCGTGCGGTGCCGGCTGTGCACCGTCATTTGTCCGGGGCGGTCCATTGTCATGGACCGGGGCGCAAAGGGAAAGAAAAAGCCCCTGCCTTACCTGGAGGAAATCGTGCCGGACATCACCGGCTGCATTGGGTGCGGCTGCTGTGCGGCGGCCTGTCCGGAAGGGGCGATTGCCGTTACGTCGGCCTTCTTGCCCACCAAATTCTACTTGCACCTGCACCAGACTGCGGACATGAGCTTCCCGAAAAAATATTGAGAAGGCGGGCGTTGTCGAAGCGCTATCCAGCCTGCGATTTATGAATTATTTATTTATGTAGATATTATGGGTAATACGGGCGGCGATTCAGGCCAAGGGGGTTGACCCGCTCCTTGAAACCGTGGGTTAAGTAATTGGAAGCTGTTAGTTTTCAATCACTCAGAGCCACATCAAGGAGGGGTCATGAACAAGGTACTTTATGTCGGAATGGATGTCCACAAAGAAAGCATCGTTGCAGCAACGGCGGAAGGGGCAAGCGGAGAGGTTGACATGTTCGGAACATGGCCTAACAACACGGCGGCGGTGGATAAAATACTGCATAAGCTGTCTTCCAAAGGGAGAGA